>CAIVGD010000295.1 GCA_903905395.1 uncultured Verrucomicrobiota bacterium | reverse complement strand
CCGATGCGGCGGATGTTCTCCGACCGGTCTTCGGGGGAAAAGCCCAGGTTGGAGCAGAGCCCGTGGCGCAGATTGTCCCCGTCGAGAATCACGGCGGCCATGCCGCGCAGGTGGAGCAGGTGTTGCATGCGGGCGGCAAAGGTTGACTTCCCCGAACCGGAGAGGCCGGTGAACCAAAGGATGGACCCGCCGTGCAGTAGCAGTTCCGCCCGGCTCTCACGGGTCACAGGGCTCAAGGTCCGGGTGAGGTTTCGGCTCATCAATTCAATGGCACGACGCTAACGGGCTGCGAATCAATCCGGCAATCAGAATCTGCCCCTCTCATCGGTTGCTGGGCAGGGCGGCTCGAAGAACAGCCAAGCTCAGGCAGATTACCTATTCATGAAAAAACAGTGGAAGCGGCTCTGGACAACCCCCCCCAAAATACCCCACGACAGACCGCGAAGAAATCAAAGAAAAAAATCATGTCGGCGACGGAGCAAAAGTGGAATTTTTGCCGGAGCAAAAGTGAACGGTTTTCAGAGCATGTAAGAACCTAACACGGTGGGCCATACGTCTTTTGGAGGATGCTCGCACACCCAAAAACAACGGTTTGGATGGTGTATGATGGTGACGGACTTGCATTTGGTCGGGGCGATCTCGTAACAGCGCCCATCAAAATCGATGGTGCCGTCATTGTTGACTCTTCGCTTGGTTCGCAAAGAGAAGTGAAGATCGAGGATAGTCGGGAGAGGGCAGGCCCGGAGTGAGCCTGTCATTTCCAGAAGAGCCTGCTGCCAAACCGCAAATGGAACGAGATCGGTGCTGCGACATTTTGTTTGGTTCTGGCGGGCAAGTTCCATTTGAAGAACTTCGTCGGCTTGCTGCCAATCGCGCACGTTGGCGTGGGCCATGAGAGTGACGAGGCGACCTTGGCATGTGCCGAAGCGGCGTTCGATTTTTCCTTTGGCCTGAGGCGTTGGGGCGACGAGATGAGCGATGCCCAGAGCCTGCAAAGCGCGCTGAAACTCGCTCTTGGGATCGGAGTGGTCATTGCTGGAGCTGGGTCCGAAAAGGCTCAGGCCGTCGGTGTAAATGGACTGGGGGATCCCGTGTGTTTCAAAGGCAGCGCGGAAGTGGGAGAAGTGGTTCCAGGTGGTGTCGGAAGAGACGAAACGCCCGGCGATATTGAGGCCGGAATGATCGTCAACGGTGAGCAAGAGAACCTGCTTGGCCAGAGCGGGCCACCACTGGTGAATCGAGCTGTCATGCTGCCAGAGATCGCCGATTTTGGCGCGGCGGAACCGCCGGTAGGAGCGGGGTTTGCGTTCGGGTGCTGGAACCAGGTGAGGGAAATGAATTTTGACGTAGGCCTCGACGCTGGAGCGTGCGCGGGAGAAGCCGCAGAGCCGCAGCAACTCGTCGCTGACGAGTTGGTAGTTGGGCGGATTTTGGAGCGGCAGGAAGCCCTCGAGAAAAGCGAGCGCCTCTGGTGGCCATGGCATGAGATGGTCGCCGCCACTGGAGATGGGCTGGAAAGAATGTCCCCCTCTCAGCCACGCGCTACGGAGTTGGTAGAGACGGGTTTTGCCGATCCCCAGAGCATGTGCAGCTTGGTCGGCATCCATGTGGCGGGCGTTGAAGTCTGAAAGGATCCGAAGAACGAAATCCGTCGGTAGGCGGTGAATGATCTGATGCTTTTCAAGGCAGGAATGTCGCTGCGTGAGAGTGCGCGGGCGATCAGAAATATGAACCCCCGCTTGCCGCTTTGGCGGAGGGGGATTTTCCGCCGCATAAATGCAGCCTCTCCGTCGGCCTCCGCTACGCTCCGGCCTCCTCCGAGGCTGCATTTATGCGGGAGTCAACTCGAATAAGTCCCCCAAACTGAGAATTCCACTTTTGCTCCGTCTCAGTTCACTTTTGCTCCGGCCCCGACAGATCAACTCCTTTTCCCGGCCGCCGGGATCGCCTCGCTGCCTCCAAGGCCCCATCCGCACGGAAAAATTGGAAAAATCAGCCCGAGCGCCCGCAGCCTCGGGAATCAATACGGTTGCACGGACGGGCAGGAAAGGCCCATATTCCCCGCTGGTGCGACCCGCAAATGCCAACTCGATTTTGAAAAATCACCTGCCCGTCTTTGCAAGCCTG
>CAIVGD010000294.1 GCA_903905395.1 uncultured Verrucomicrobiota bacterium | reverse complement strand
GTGGCGGCCGCGGGCAACTTTCCGATTCCGCTGGATCGGCCATTGACCGTCAAAGATGTGATTGTCCAGGCCAAGTTCGGTGATTTTGCGGACAAGCGGCGGGTGAAACTATTCCGTAAAGGTGAAAAAGGGGAGCCGATGATCATCGATATGGTGAAAATTCTGGAAACGGGAGAGGAAGAAATGAACCCCGAACTGCAAGATGGGGATCATATCTTTGTCCCCAAGCGGCTGATTAACTTCTAGTCTCGAGGAGTCATGACAGAGATTGGACAGGAACTTGGCACTGGCGGACCGCTTTCCCCTGCGGTCCTACGAGCCCGCCTTTATCGCTATACGCTGTTGCTCAGAAAATACTGGTGGTTGCCAGTGCTGATTCTTTCCGCCGCTCTCCTGGTGCAGGGAGTTCGCTATTTTCTCAGCGAGCCCCTTTACGTGAGTTTCGGGCGGATGATGGTGAGTCCCCGGATCATGACTGGGGAAAGCGCGATCTATACGGAGGAGCTCACGAACTATTTCGGCACCCAAGTTTCCCTGATGCAGAGCGATGAAATCAAACACCGGGCCAGCAATGCGGTGGAGGCTGCTCTTCCGGAAATGAAGGGGCTACCGGCGGATCTGAGCGTCCAGCAGGAACCCAAAGCCTCCATCTTTGTCCTCAAGGTCACCAGCCCGAATCCTAAATATTCCCAGCTTTTTGCCGACGCCTGCATGCACGAATTTTTGGAGTTCAAACGAGAAATGCGGGGCGAAACATCCCAGAAAACAGTGGACGCGGTGGCCAAGCAGTTGGTCGAGTTGGAAAAAGCGATTTCCGATCTCGACCAGAAAATCTTTTTATTCAAGCAGAACAACAACGTCATCTTTCTCCAGGAGCAGGGCAATTACGTCGGCACCTACCTGGTGGACTTGAGCAAACAGCTCGCTGAACTCAAAAAGGAGAGCCAACTGCTGGATTTAATGAGCATTGACCAGACGCTGGAACGCCAAAATCAGGGGGCGGGTAGCGGAAGCACCGGAAACAAGGAGGACGCCGGAAACGCCGGCATTCTCGAGGGGCCCCAATCGGAGTACATCCAGACCAAGCGGCAGTTGCAACGGGCCAAGGCGCGTCTGGAACAGCTCGCCAAATATCTCAGACCCAAGCATCCCAAGATCCTTTCTTTGAAGGACGAAATTACCCGAGGGGAACGTAAGCTGGAAATCGTCCGCCAGCAGAGCCAGGAGTCGGTCATCGAGAAGCGGCAAGGTCTCCAACTGCAGATGACCAATCTGGAGAAGCTTGTGGCCGAGTCGGAGAGTAAGGCCCTCGAGGTGGGGCGGAAGATGGCCGAGTTTGAAAAGATGAAAAGCGAGAAAGAGAGGCAACAACAGCTTTACGACCGCCTGCTCGGGACCGTGCAGAATGTGAATGTCAGTCAGGATGTCAGCCAGTTCGACGTGAATATCCTGGAAAAAGCCACCCCGGCGATTTCTATCAAACCCGGTTTAATCCGTTCCCTCTTCATCGGACTGGGTATGGGCCTGCTCTTGACGGGCGGAATTTTGTTTATGCTGGACCGCTTTAATGACCGGGTGTCCACCGTGGTGGAATTGAGCGAGCACTTCACCGAACCGGTGTACGGCCAGATCCCGCAGGAAACTGCCGACGCGGAAGGGCATCTACCTCTCCTGGGACCCCAGGATACCCGGCACGTGTACGCCGAAAGCTTTCGCAATATCCGATCCAGTCTTCGTTTTGTCGGCGGCGATGGGAAACGAAAAAACCGGGTAATCCTCGTGTGCAGTCCCACACCCGGAGACGGCAAGTCAACGATCACCGCCAATCTTGCCCTCACTCTTTCTTTTGCAACGGACGGGAAGATTCTTTTGATCGACGGAGATTTGCGAAGGGGCGGGTTGCATCGGCTTTTTGGCTTGGATGGAGAACCGGGTCTCGCTGAGGTGCTGGGGGGGCAAGCGGATTGGCGAAAGGTGATTCAGCCCACCCCCTATAAGAATCTGTTCTTCATGGCTGCGGGGGAACCCATCGGGCATCCCGGAGAATTATTTTTCAGTGCCAACTGCGAGAATCTGCTGGAAGACCTACGGAAGGAGTTCGAGATGACGGTTTTTGACACCGCTCCGGTTCTGGCGGTGGACGACACGCCCAGTCTCGCTCCAAAGGTGGACGGGGCCTTGATTGTGTACCGGGCGGGGCGGACTTCATGCCGTCTGATGCGAAGTTCCCTCGAGGCTCTCTATTCCCGCAACGCCAAAGTCCTTGGGATTATTTTCAATGGAGTTGATCCGAAACAACCGGAATACGGCTACTACAAGTACACCGAATATTACTACAGCAAAACCGTCAGCCGAAAGAAGCCGGCGAAGACGATCACGGAGGAAGGCAAGAACACCGAGCCACAAGCTCTAGGGGAAGCGGAAACGGCGGTGCCCACGGTTTCCTCCGGCGAGCCACCTTCGGGGCCACCGGCCCTGACGGTCAAAAAAGTCTAGTATCCGCCGATCCCAACCGATTTCAGGGCGGAGGCTAGATCCGACCCGGGCGGCAGGTGGATGGTGCGCCAGCCTAAGCGGGCTGGGGTTTCCAAGTTTTCGGCCAAGTCATCGATGAAGAGAGATGTTTTTGCCTGAGCCTGTGCGGCCACGAGGGCTTTTTCATAAATATCGGGATGCGGCTTGCGGGCGCCGACTTCGTGCGAGTAGATCCGTGGGCAGAACAGCGGGAAAAAGTCGTAGGTCGATTCCAGATGGCGGATATGGGCGGCGCAGGTATTGGAGATCAGCGCGAGGGGGTAGTGGGCGGCCAGTTGGCGGACGAGGGCCACGCGGTGCGGGAGGGGATCGAAGATGTCGCAGAAGGCTTCCTGGAGTTCTTTTTGGGCATGGGAGAGATCGAGATCCTCAGCGAGAAGGGCAAAGTACTCGTCACAGGTGTGGCGCCCTCGTTCGTAGTCATGGGAGCGTTCGTGAGACCAGATTTTTTCGCAGAAGGTCTCCGTGTCTTGTCCTGCTTTGGCGGCTAGAGCTTTGATCTTTTCGCCGGAGCGGAGTCCGACAAGGACGTTGCCGAGATCAAAGAAAAGATGGGTGATAGGCGGGTTCATGACTGAAGCTAAATCTTCGCAAAATTTTCACATCTCGCCAAGGCCTAGGGCAAAAATCGCGAAACAGGTCGCCGGCCATCCATTTATAGATGTTACATATGTAACATGGATAAAAAGGCGGGGAATAATGCGAAACGGGGGGGGGAGCGAGGGGGAGGGGGGGGTGGTTGGAGATGGTGGGTGGCGTGAGGGGCGGGGCCAGTGGCAGGGGTTATTTGGAGGTCTGGATGTACTCGCCGGCCCAGGCGTCGGGCGGGGGAGTCCGGAGGAAACCTTGGCAGATCTTTTTGTAGGTTTTGGATGGGCCGTCGTGGGAGTCGAGGGAGAGGGCCTCCTCGAACTTGGCGATGGCTTCCTGAAACTTTTTGGCGGCGTGCAATTTCCAGCCTTCTTCGAATATTTGGACGACGCGGCGTTTGGCTTCGGATAGTTCCCCTTTTTTGGCGAGGAGTTCGTAGCAGGGGACTGCTTCGGTCTTGCCTTTGACGATCATGGCGGCGAGGAAGCGGGCCTCGATCTTGTCCTTGGCCATCTCGTAGGTTTTTCCGCCGATCATGATGTGGGTATCGAAGGGTTTGTTCGCCGGCTCGAAGCGGGCGGCTTGGTTTACGGCATCGCCCATCACGGTGTACTGAAACTTTTTGTCTGAACCCATGTTGCCAGCGGCGACTTCGCCCGTGTTAATGCCCATCCTGGCATCGATATCGCAACCATACTCGGCTTTGAGCTCTTGCTTGAGGGACTGGAGACGTTCCTGTTGTTCGAGGGCTGACCAGCAGGCTTTCCAGGCGTGGGAGTCGGTATCGGGATCCGTCCAGACGGGGACGCCGAAGTCGGCCATGATGGCGTCTCCCGAATACTTATCGATGTAGCCGCCGTACTTAGTGACGAGATCACTCATGGGAGTGAGGTAGTGATTGAGAATTTTGGCGAGGTCTTCCGCGGAAACCGATTCAGAGATAGTGGTGAAACCGGCAAGATCGGAGAAGAAGATGGTGACCATGCGTTTTTCTCCGGTGAGGCGGAAGCGGTCGGGATCTTCCTGCATGTAGGAAAGAACCTCGGGGCTGACCATGGTGGAGAACATCCCGCTGACACGGCGCTTAGCTCTCTGTTCGAGGACGAATTCATATCCGAGGCAACCGATACCGCCAAAAAGCAGGGTCAGGGACGGACTGACGGCCGGCAAAATCAGGTTGAATCGATTCTGGATGAAAAAGGTGAGAACGGCATAGCCCACCTCTAGCGCCGCGAGTAGAATGAGGCGGAAGGCGGGGTGGCTGGTGGCACAAATCAGAAGCAGGGCAAGCAGAGCGGCCGCGAGAAGCATGGCAGGCGGAGTCCACGTGGGCGGGGAAAAGAGAAAACCACCAGTGAGCGCGGCTCCGAGTGCGGCGAGATGAACTTCGGGTCCGGGCATGGCGGTGGGGTAGGGGGTGCGGATGACGTCCTTGGACCAGTTGCCGTATGGACCCACGAGGACGATTTTATCCTTGAGCATCTCCCCGTTTTGAAAAACTGTTTTCCAGGTGGATGGGACGAATAGCTGATAGACGGGGATGGATTTGTAGTTGAAGTTGGGTGGGCCAGCAAAGCGGAGCAGACCCGATCCACTTTCCGGGATGCGGTTGCCATAACCCGCTTTTTCGAGCATGCGGTAGGAAAGGGAGACAGAGGTGACATTTTGAAACTGGCGATGATAATCCGCGCGACGAACGGTGCCATCGCTGTCGGGCCAGAAATTCACGTAGCCGACGCGACCCGCCGCATTCTCTTTTGAAATTTCTGAAGCCCCGAACGATGCGAGAGCGGCTGGCAGGGTGAGCTGGACCGAAGTGCGTCCAGCGTTGCTGACTTCCTCGAAGGTCCCCCCGAGAACGGCGTGGTCGCCTCGGGCGGTCATGATCTTGAGCAGTTCGGCGTCCCCGCCTTTGGCGGTCGGGAAAAGTACATCCAAGCCGACCACTTTAGCTCCGGCGTCGGTGATGCGTTGGATTACACTGGCCCAGACGGAACGGTGCCACGGCCAGGAGCCGGTGGACATTTCGGCGAGGGTGGGGTTGGCGGCGATCTCTTTCT
>CAIVGD010000293.1 GCA_903905395.1 uncultured Verrucomicrobiota bacterium | reverse complement strand
GCCTATCTGGGTCCATTTCGTGCCATTCGTTGATTTGTATCCCGTGAATGTGGATCCGCTCCGGGTCAGTTTCAGCCAAATGGGGAAGGTATAAGTGCCCTGGGCTGTGTGAGTGCTCGAGCCTCCGGTGGTGGTTCTGCGTTGAAAAGCGATTCCATTGGCCGGAGTCACTGCAACGAAGGCGTGGGTGGAATCGGAATTGGTGGAGTCGCGAATCATCACGCCCGCTTTGGCCCAGGGATCGGTCGAGGTCTCGCTGGTGATGCGGGTCTGAATCGAACCATTGCCCGTGAGGGTGGCCCCGCGGAAGTAAAACGAATCCGTCGTATTCCAAATGTCCACGCCGGATCCTCGGATCGTCCAGGTTCCGGATGATTCTGTAGAGCTTCCACTGGCGGAGACGCCTCCGATGTCCTGGGCGATCTGGGTGGCGAGTGTTCCGTGGGAGACAGCGATATCGGAGGAGTTGCTGAGTGCGCCGTCATTCGCGGTCAAACGCAGAGTATAAACGCCATTGGTGCTGAAGGTGGCTCCGGTCGTGGACGATGCGGTGTTGTCAAAACTTACGGTGGAGTTGGTGGGGGATGAGACCACGCTCCATGCCGTGGTTAAAATTGTTGGTAGAGGCAGTCCATCGTCGGAGACGGTTGCATTGAGAAGCAGTCCCATCCCCTGGGGAATGGAGACGCTGGCAGGCATTCCCAGGGAGATGACGGGGGCGGTGTTGGGATGGAGGACGACATGGCTGGCTGAACTGGTGGCGGTTCCGCGGGGGGTGGTGATTGAAATGTAACCGTTGACCGCCGATGTGGGCACCACGGCGGTCACGGAGGTGTCGCTGGTGGCATTGTAAGATGCGGCCGGAACCGACCCGAATAGAACCGAGGTGGTTCCTGCCAGATAGGTTCCGGTGATGGTGACCAAGTCGCCCGGGGCGACAGAGGAGGGGGAGAATGAGGTAATGACGGGGGGCGGGCTGGCTGGAGCCGTCACGACAAAGCCGGTCGAAAGGTTGATTATGCCGGCGGAGGAGAGGGTGTAGTCCACGGTCGCGCTTCCCGTGCAGGTATCATTGATCTTGGTTCCCACCGGAACCCCGGAGAAGGTGAAATTGGTGAAAGTCAGACTGAGGAAATCGGCGCCGGCCACCGCGGCCAGACGGCTAAACCCAATCCCTTGGTAACGGGTGGTGTCGATGTCGATATTCCAAAAATCGATGTTCTGCACGTCGTTGTACCAAGTTTCCAGTTCCACCGCTCCGGAAGTCTCTCCAAACAAACCCAGATTCCCAGTGCGCTGCAGGGTATTCTCGTAGATTTTGATCCGCTCCGCCCCAAACCCGTAACCGATCTGGGTGGTTCCTGAGTACATGAAAACAGTGTTGAGGCGTATTCCAGGTCCTCCCACCTGATCGCGGATCAGGTTGTGGTGGGCTTTGTGTCCTTGCCCCCCGAAAAAACCGATTCCGCCGGCCCGGTAAACGCACTCGATGGTGTTGTAACGGAACTGCTGATTCCGGCACATCGGATAGCCCGTATTGAAACCGGAGGACCACGAGGCCAGGCCGTCATCCCCGACTCCGCGGACATGGCAGTTTTCCACCACGGTGTTGAGGGTGCCTTGGGCGCAGTTGACCCCGTCGGCAAACGTGTTGCGGAAGCGGCAGTTTCGGATCATGAGCCCATCGGTCACATACGCCGAATTGGCGTAATCCCCGATCCAAGCCCCTGCTCCGGTCTGTTCCACCCAGACGTTCTCGAACCAGGAACCGGATCCCCACCAGCCGTACAAACCGGCGTAGCCCGTGGCCCGGGTTGTCTGGGAACCGCGCAGATAGAGATCCCGCACCTTGATGTTGGATCCGGTGCCAATAATCCCGCCTCCTCCGGAAGCCGTGCTGGTGAAGACGAGATCCGTCCACCACATGCCATCCCCCTGCAGGGTGGTTCCTACCGGAAGGGAGAGGGCAGAGTTGATTTTATAGGTTCCCGCAGGGAGGTAGGCTCCTTTCCCTGCCGCGACGGCGGCGGTGATACAGTTCTTGATCGCGGTGGTATCGTCCGTCACCCCGTCGCCCACGGCTCCGTAGCCGGTCTTGGCGTTGAGGTAAACGGTGAGATCGGTCGGAGGAGAGGCAGAGGAAGTTTCCGTTTCCACCACATCGATCCAGGTCTGGACGTTGTCTCCACTGTCGCGCCGGATCTCCAGCAAATCCCCCGATTGATAGGTGGATGGAAGTTTGATCCGTGCTTCGTTGAAGCGTTTGAGAGCGGTTAGACTGCCATCTGAGGCTTGGGCGGTGAACTCATTGGCCTGTGCGTCGAAATAGACCCAAGCCTGTGCAGAGGTCACGGAGATCTTATTTGTATAAGGAGATCCGGTTTGCGGAGTAATTTTGAGGGTGATGGTTCCACTCTGGTTATCGGCCACGCTGTAGCGAACGGTCAGGACATTGGCTGCCGAGGTGAGTTGCCATTGGATGGCGGCACCTACTGAATCGAGGGATAGACAGGCTCGTTTTTGGGCTTCGGCCGCCACCGAGGCACTACCTTGGTCATAGGAGGAGCTGACCCGAGTGACGGATCCGAAAAGAGTCTTGGTGTTGTCTTCGTCATAAGAGATCCAGGGGAGTCCGGCTCCATGGGGAAGGGGATCGAAAGTCCAGTTTTGCTGGGAGGAGGATAAATTTTGTGTGGTGACGGTAGGAGTGTTGCTTGCCGTGGCAGCGGTGAGGGTGGCATTGGTGGTTCCCAAGGTAAGCCGGATCAGATTGGAAATCGTAGTGAGACTCCAGAGTTGCCGGGAATCGTTGGGATCCCAAGCCAAGAGCGAGACCGAGCCGGTGTCTTGGGCGGCGCGGAGGGCTTCCCCGGTCAGGCGATTGCGGATGAAGACATAATTAGTGCTGGTTCCACCCAAAAGATACCATTGGGACAGGAAATCCGAATCGGAAACAGAAGAGGTCATGAGCGGAGTGCCGGAAGAGCCTCGGGTGAGGATGAGTCCGGTCGAGGGGTTCCGGATCCGGAGGAAGCTGACATCGATTCCATCGACGGGGCCGGTCTGAATCGATTCGGCGATCTGCATCGAGTTCAAGTAACCGAGGTTTGTGCCGGAGGTGCCGCGAAACCGAAGATAAAGCTTTCCCCCGGTGGGGACTAGTCCGGTCAGGGTGGCCACCTGATTGCTGTTGTGCAGGGAGGCGTTGGTGGTGGCTTGGATGTTGAGATTGGCGGATTTCACCACCGTGCTGTAGGACGAATCGGAAAAGGCCTCGTACGCCGTGGTCGCGTCGGTGCTATATTTATGGGAGCCGAAAAAAGTCAGGTTGTAAGATGTGTTTGAATCCAAACCACCGAAGTCAAAGCGGCCGTCCGTGCTGGCGACATAATCCAGCGCGGCCTCATTGATTCCAAGGGCTCCGAGCGCGACCGGATCGATCTTGGTGTTGGCGATTTCGGTCGCGGTGGGTGCGGCAATATTTCCTGCGGGGCCATTGTAACTATCAGTCAAGATCGTTGCATTGGTGTTAAAGCCGAAATAGATAGTCGAATTCGAATTGACGGTATCGGTGAGTGGAAGGTAGTCGCCCGGTTTGATTCCATTCCAATAACGTCCATTGGTGTCCGGGGTGGAAACGCTGACGCCTCGCCAACTTGCGGCCGTGCCAAAATCAATTAGATAAGAGCGAGCGTGGCCTTCTGTTTTTACAAACAAAAAAGCCAAAACGGCTACTACTTTATACACCCTATCCATTCGCTTTTAGCCTAGTCGGATATTCCTAAAAATCAATGGGTAGCAAAAAAATACCCTCAAAATATTGAGGGTATTTTTTGTTATGAATTCCACCAAACTAGGGATTCGTTACCTTGAGGCGTAGGAATTTTTTGGTGGCATCTTTTGGAGCGCGGAACTCGCGTCTCTGGGTGCCAGGCAGAAGGTTGGTCTGATCAGCAGTAGCCGTCCCTTGCGGATTTTGGGCTAGCGGAACGAATTCGGAAGGCAGATTGGTGGAGGACTCTCCGATTACGGTGACTCCCGAGGTGCGAACCAAGGCGGTAAGAATCAAGTCATTTGTATCAGTCGTCAGCACGGGTTTCGACACCGTGGAGGTCGGGCTACTGCCTCCGAGAGCGTATCGAATAAGGGGGGAAAGACCGTCAGCGCCGGGGGTGATGGCATTGGCGGGTAGAATAACTTCAACTGTCCGGTTAGTTGAGGCGATGTTGGTGGCTGCGTCCGTAGCGGTGTAGGAGATCGAGTAACTGCCGATGATTGAGGTGTTCACGTCGGTGGAGTCCACGATCACACTGATCGAGATTTCATTGTCAGTGGCAGTGGCACCCGCATCAGAGTAAGTGGATCCCCAAATAATGGTTTCCGGATTGTTTCCGTTCAGGGTGATGACTGGAGGTGTCGTGTCCGCAGTTTGCGGTGTCACCAATTCTTGGACGGACAAGGCGTTGAGGGCGCCTTCTCCTCCGCTGGAGCCAACCAAGTTGATGTAAAGATCGGTTCCCGTAGGGGCAAGATTATCAAAAGTCAGGATGGTGTCTGCATTGTGCACCCAGCCAT
>CAIVGD010000292.1 GCA_903905395.1 uncultured Verrucomicrobiota bacterium | reverse complement strand
GCTTGGCTCCCGTGGTGTCTGGCCCTTAGCTTGGGGATGGATGCTTTACCCGTGGCGATCGCCCTGCGACGAGACCGCGAATCTTGGACCGGCCTGGGGAGGATTTTCTGGATGCGGATCATCTACCGTCCCTTGCTGGCTCTGGCTGTTTGGGCGGCACTCTCGCGGGCTCTGACCGGCAAATGGCTCCATTGGAAAAAACCGGAGAAGCATGCGCCCGTGCGCCTTCCAAAAAAAATATGAACCACGCACGTTTTAAAATTGCGCTTCTTGCCATACTTGTCATCGGCATCGGCTTGGCGGGGTTGGTCGGCGGAAGGGCGTGTTATTTAGCCAACCATCGGACTGCATCGGTGGTGACCTCGGCGCCGGCCAAGCCTCGGCAACTACAAGTTCCGCAGAAGGGGCTTTATCTCGGGGCTTACCTCGATGGGGGCGATGCCGAGGACAACGTGAGTCGTGAGGCGATTGATGTCTATGACAAGCGGGTCGGTCGGACCCAGGCGATCATCGGATTTTCCAGTTTTTGGGGGGAGCAGTCATTTCCCCATCGTCAGATCGATCTGGTCTCCGGGTATGGAGCGATTCCCCTCATCTACTGGTCCCCGTGGGACAAGCCTTACATGCAGGATCGGGGACCTGATCGTTTCAATCTCGACGCCATCGCCGCGGGGAAGTGGGACAAGTATATAGATCAGTGGGCCGATGAGGCCAAGGCCGAGGGGAAGCCATTGCTCGTGGCGTGGGGATTGGAGATGAACGGCATTTGGTTTCCTTGGTCCGGGACGTTTTACGGGGCGGGACAAAAAGCCAAAGGCCGGCCGGGACACGCGGGACCCGAGCTTTTTAAATCCTGTTACCGGCACGTGATCGGACGCGTCAAGGCGAGGGGAGCAAACAACATCCAGTGGATTTTTCACGCGAATAATTACTCTTGCCCGCAGGATTTTTGGAACATGATCTCCGAATATTATCCGGGTGGGGATGTGGTCGATTGGCTGGGGATGAGTGTGTATGGGAAACAGTTCCGCGGGGGCAAATGGGTCTCCTTCCATGACTGCATCGATTACGCCTATCAGGATTTGGGCAAGCTGGACCCCGAAAAACCGATGATCCTCGCAGAAATCGGCGTAGGGGAATTTCCGGAATTCGGCAGTAAAGCGGAGTGGGTGAGGGATGCGCTCCACGATCTGCCGCGGGATTTTCCCCGGATCAAAGGGGCGGTGTTCTGGAATGAGCGCTGGGAAAATAAGGACGGGAGTTATAGCAACCTGCGCATGTGGTCTTCTCCGGATTCCATGAAGGCGTTTCGCCATGGCGCACGGGATCCCCTCTGGCTCCCGCGACCGGAGTGGCGGTAGCCCGCGAGATTAAGTTTAAGTCAGAGGGGAATCCGGCCGAGTTGGGGTCTTGGGGTTCTGGAATTGAACTTTTCGGCGGCAAGATAGGCGGATAGGGTATGGGTAATGTCGGTTGATATCGCCCAGTTGCCTGACTTGGAGAACGGACCGACCGACGAGGAGTTGGTGGCCACGACAGTGCAGGGGAATCTGGCTTCGTACGACGAATTGATCCGCCGGTTTCAGTCGCGACTTTATGGGGTGATCTATCACCTGACGTCGAACCACGAAGACACGAACGACATGCTGATGGAGGTCTTCGACAAGGCGTACCGAAGCCTGCCGACTTTCCGGGGGCAGTCCTCCTTCTATACCTGGATCTACCGGATCGCGATTAACCGGACCTTTAACTTTCTGGAGAAGAG
>CAIVGD010000291.1 GCA_903905395.1 uncultured Verrucomicrobiota bacterium | reverse complement strand
TCCGTGGCGGCCGGGTGAAAGATTTGCCTGGGGTCCGTTACCACATTGTCCGAGGCACGCTGGACGCACTGGGCGCATCCGGTCCCAGCAACTCAAACAAACTTTCCCGAATGGTTTCTAGGAGCAAGTACGGCGTCAAACGTCCCAAGGGTGGTGGCGCCAAGGCCTCGTCCAAGCCAGCTGGCGAAGGCAAACCTGCCGCCGAAGCCAAACCCGCCGCTGAGGCAAAACCGGCGAAAGCCTAATCAGAAGGAGATTGAGCCATGTCCCGCCGCCGCCGTCATATATCTCGCAAGACCCTCCCGGATCCAGTTTTTGAAAGCCCGCTTGTGGGCCGGATGATCGGGTACATCCTGAAACAAGGAAAATTCTCCACCGCAAGCCGGCTGGTTTATAACGCAATTGAACGGGCCAACGAAGGGGGTTCGGGCGGAGATCCTCTTGCGGTGGTGCAAAAAGCGGTGGAAAACGTGAAGCCCCGCCTTGAGGTCAAGTCCCGCCGAGTCGGTGGTGCGACGTATCAGGTTCCTGTGGAAACCACGCCGGAACGCCAGCTCGCACTCGCCTTGCGCTGGATCGTCGATCTGGCCAACAAACGCAAGGGAATCTCTTTTGAAAAAGCCCTCGCTCAGGAGATCCGCGATGCCGCGACCGGGCAGGGGAATGCGGTGAAAAAGCGCGACGAAACCCATCGGATGGCTCAAGCCAACCGGGCCTTTGCTCACCTTCGCTGGTAAGGAACCGATCATGCCTCCCGCCAACGGTGCCACCCGAAGCTATTCCCTCGAGAGAACGAGGAATATCGGGATCTGTGCGCACATTGACGCCGGAAAAACCACACTGACCGAGCGGGTTCTTTTTTATACCGGCAGTATCCACAAGATGGGGGAAGTGCACGAAGGCACCACCGTGACGGATTGGATGGAACAGGAGCGCGAGCGCGGGATCACCATCACCTCCGCGGCCACGACCTGCTTCTGGCCCGTGAAGGAAGATGCCGGACTGTTGAAGAGTTTTGAGAATACGAGAAACCGGATCAACATTATCGACACCCCCGGGCACGTCGATTTCACCGCCGAGGTGGAACGATCCCTCCGAGTTCTCGACGGCGCTATCGCAGTGTTCTGCGGCGTCGCAGGGGTCCAACCCCAAAGCGAAACGGTTTGGCGGCAGGCCAATAAGTACGGGGTGCCTCGGATTGCCTTCGTCAACAAGATGGACCGGGTCGGGGCGGACTTCGAAAAAGCTGTTTCCGAAATGAAAACCAAGCTGGGCGCGAACGCGTGGCCCATTCTTCTTCCGCTGGGCAAGGAAGGGAACCTCACGGGGCAGATCGACCTGATTAACCAAAAGGTCATCGTTTATTCCGACAGCAAGGATCTGGGTTCCACCTATGAGATTCGCGACATTCCCGCCGAACTTCAGCCTTTTGCCAAAAAGAGCCTCGACGAACTCATTGCCGCCATCGCCGATGTGGACGACGAGGTGGGCAACCTCTTTCTTGAAGAAAAACGTCCCACTACGAAACAACTCAAGGAAGCCATCCGGCGTGCGACCATCACCAATCAGTTTGTTCCAGTGGTCGGCGGTTCCGCCTTCAAAAATAAAGGGGTCCAATCCCTCGTCGATGCCGTTGTGGAATATCTCCCAAGTCCCATTGATATCCCTCCGGCGGTCGGGCACAGCACGGAGAATCCGGAGGAACGCATTCCGGTCAAGGTGGATGACAACGCGAAGTTCTGCTCTCTCGCCTTCAAACTTTGGACGGATCCTTTTGTCGGAAAGCTGATCTTTTTCAGGGTCTATGCCGGCAAACTCAGCAAAGGTGAATTTGTTTATAATTCACGCACCGGCAAACGGGAGCGGGTGAGTCGCCTGATTCAGATTCAGGCCGACAAGCGGGAGGATATCGAAACCGTATTTGCAGGGGACATTGCCGCCACCGTCGGTCTGAAGGACATCGCGACAGGCGACACCCTCCGGAACGAAGATCTGGAAATCACACTCGAGCCGCCGAGTTTTCCAGAGCCGGTCATCTCCATGGCTCTGGAACCGAAGACGAAGGGCGACCGCGAGAAAATGGGTGAGGCTCTTCAGCGTCTTTCCGAGGAAGATCCGACCTTTCAAGTGCAAAGCAATGAGGAGACCGGGCAGACCATCATCAAGGGGATGGGCGAACTGCATTTGGAAATCATTTGCGACCGGATCAAACGCGAATTCAGCGTCGAAACTAATTCCGGGGCTCCCCAGATCGCCTACCGCGAGACGATCACGAAGAGCTCCGGCGGAGAGGGAAAACTGATCAAGCAGTCCGGCGGACGTGGTCAGTACGGGCACGTTATCCTGCAGGTCGAACCGCAGGAACGAGGAAAAGGCATCACAATCGAGAACAAAGTGACGGGCGGCAACATCCCCAAGGAATATATCCCCGCTGTCAGAAAAGGGGTGCAAGAAGCCGTTCTCAATGGAGTGCTGCACGGAAGTCCGGTGATCGACATGAAGATCGAGATCCTCGACGGATCCTATCACGAGGTGGATTCCAACGAACTCGCGTTCAAGATGGCGGCGATCTTTGCGGTGAAGGACGCGATGCAGAAGGCCGGTCCGATCCTGCTTGAACCGATCATGCTCGTGGAGTGCTCCACCCCCGACGAATACCAAGGGGACATCCTCGGGGATATTAACCGCCGCCGTGGCAAGATCATGAATGTTGATTCGAAAAATCTCACCTCGGTGATCAAAGCCGAGGTGGCTCTGGCGGAAATGTTCGGCTACGTGAACACCATCCGTTCCCTATCGAGAGGGCGTGCCGCCTATTCGATGGAACCCTCCCATTTCGAGCAAGTGCCAGCCAGCGTCCTCGCTCAAGTCACCCAGCAAAAGAAAGGCTGACCCTATGGCCGCGACACGCATCCGCATTCGACTCAAATCCTTTGACTACCGTCTCCTCGACAAGGCAGCGGGGGAGATCGCCGAGACCGCCTCGCGCACAGGTTCGCGGGTGGCTGGACCGATTCCTCTGCCGACCAAGATTGAGCGTTATACGGTGAACCGCTCCCCGCATTGCGATAAAAAGAGCATGGAACAATTTGAGATCCGCACCCACAAACGACTCCTGGATATCCTAGAGCCCTCCGGCAAGACGGTGGACGAGTTGAAGAAGCTCAATCTTCCGGCTGGTGTGGACATCACCATCAAGATTTAATCAAAGGAACTGCACATTATGATCGAACGTTTTGGCATGATCGGAAAAAAAGTCGGCATGACCCGGATCTATGATGATCAGGGCCAAGCCACAGCCGTGACCGTCATTTCCGCCGAAATCAATACGGTCTATGAGGTGCGGACGCCGGAGCGGAGCAGGGTGAGCGCCGTTGTCATGGGCACCGGCGAGCGCAAGGCTTCCCGGACGAACAAACCCCAGCGTGTCGCTTTTGAAAAAGCTGGTCGGAAGAATCCTCTTTTTCTGCGTCAGTTCCGCGCGGCACCGGCGGATCTGGTGGTGGGATCGGAAGTCGCGGTGACCCGCTTTAAGCCAGGCCAGCTCGTGGACGTCCTCGGCCTCTCCAAGGGCAAGGGTTTTCATGGCGTCATGCGGAAGCACAATTATGCAGGGCAGGGGGATGCTCACGGTTCCACCACCCATCGACGGAATGGCGCCATCGGTTGCCGCTCCACTCCGGGTCTCGTTTACAAGAACGCTGGCATGCCTGGTCACCTTGGGCTGGATAATTGCACCATCCAAAATTTGCGGGTCATGCAGGTTCGGGAAACGGAAAAACTTATTCTCGTCCGCGGGGCGATCCCCGGGCCCAACGGCAGTGTCGTCATTGTCCGGGACGCCATCAAAGAACCGGTGAAAGCCTGAGTCCATCATGAGCCAAGCCAAACTCATCAATCTTTCCAACGCCG
>CAIVGD010000290.1 GCA_903905395.1 uncultured Verrucomicrobiota bacterium | reverse complement strand
CCACGCCCAGCAGAGTGAACCCTTTTTCCCGGCCGGATTCCCCCAACTGCGCGCCAAAATTGTTTTTCACGAAATTCAGCCAGGCCACGACCTGTCTTTGCACTCAGGCCCAGACATGCTCCGCGTCCAGGCTGTAGCCGCCTCCCATCCCGGAGGATGTCTGGCTTATCGGTTGAATGGATCCAGTGCTGGAAAAAATCGTTCCGTCGTTTTTGCCACCGACAACGAGCCCTCCCTCTCCCAGTCCAGCCCGCTCGTCAAATTGGCTGAGGAGACCGATCTCCTCATTTGCGATGGCCAGTACAGCGAGGAGGAATATCTAAACCGACACGGCTGGGGGCACGGCACTCCTGAACTCTGCCTAAACGAAGCGATCTCGGCCAAAGCCCGTCGCCTCATCATCACCCATTTCGACCCCGCCCACTCCGATGCGGTTCTCATCGCGATGGAAAAGAAACTCCGGCAGTCGGCCAACTCCACATCGATGGAAGTGACCTTCGCCCGCCAAGGGCAGACGATCGATCTCTAAAAGATTCCGGGCCTCTAGGGCTCTCCAGTTACTGTGGTCACGGCCATGACCCCTTCCGGCTCCGGTTTGGTTTTGGAAAAATGTCCATCCCGATTCACAAACCCTTCTCTTCCTGAAAGGCAGGTCACTTTCGCCCACCCATCACGGAATCGATCGACGGTGCTAAACTCGGGTTTAATTATCAGGTGTCCTTGCCTGTCCAGAAAACCCCAGGAGGCCGCCTCACGCACCGGGATCAAACCCTCACTCCCTTCCCGGATCTCTTTGTACTGGGGCCCTAACACATAGTTTCCCTGGGAATCGATGAGACCCCACTTCCCGCCTTGGGCGGCTGGAGCCAGCCGATCTCCCATCGGAGGAGCCATGTCCACCCCCGCAATTTCTTCGAAACAGCTTGTTTTATCCACCAAACCGAAATGTCCCCCCACCTGTACCGCCGCCACTCCGCCACTAAAAGGTCTCGCGTCGGAAAAATAAGGACGGATGGCCCATTTTCCATCTCGGTCAATAAACCCCCACTTTGCCCCATCTCTTGCCGGAGCCAGACCTCCGCCAAACGGACCCACCCAATCGTAACGCTCCTCCGCCACCCTTGATCCCTGGGAGTTGATCAGATACCAGTTCCGCCCCTCGCGCACCCCCGCCCTCTGCTCCGTAAAAGGCCAGGCCCAATCAAATTGCGCAGGAACAACCAAAACTCCCTGGCCATTCACATACCCGAACTTCTTCCCCAACCGAACGGGCTGGAGATGCGCACTCTTCTCTTCCCCCGCCCAACTGCAGGCCACCGCTAAAATAAAAAGCCAGACCCAAGATTTCATTGAATAAATCCTCCGCTTCGTCACCCACCCCGACCAATCCTTCCCCGCACGGGTAATGACAGTTGGAGAACAACCTGAGGACAAAACACGTCCCCTTGTTCTCCCGTAAGATACCCCTATTCTATTCGAATGCTCTCCGCTGAAACCCGAAAACAAATGGTCTCCGACCGCTGTGCCCACTCCTCCATTTGGCGCGGCGTCCATGCCCTCGGTTCCCTCGACCTCGCCATCCTCGCCTTCGCTCTTTTTCGTCGCCCACGCTCACCCCTTCTTTAATGCCCCGTTTCATCTCCCGCCAAATCCGCCGTGGAGGATTTTTCCACGGCAGGTGCCGTTGTTCTTAACGGACTATGCCGTAAACTCAAACGCCGAATAGCAACCCCGAAGGGGGGTGGATGATTTTAGATTGGTGAACTGCCCCCGGAGGGGGAATGGAAATTAGCCGGCTGCGCGAGCTGCCGGTTGTTCGTATGAATT
>CAIVGD010000289.1 GCA_903905395.1 uncultured Verrucomicrobiota bacterium | reverse complement strand
GATCTTCTTCAGTATCTTGAGCGCGGGGGCCTGCCGAGCCTGTGCTTTGTCCGAGAGAAAGAGCACCGCAACTTTCTTTTCCAGGAATGGCTTGACCTGACCTGTCGCCGAGACATTCATCAATTCAAGAAACTCAAACTTGATGGTGATGCCGCTTGGCAGATTCTTCGACAGTGCGCCCTTCTCGAAGAACCTACCCGGAGCAACATTGCCAAAACCTTACGACTGAATCCTAAAAAAACCGCCACGCACCTCGAAGCTCTCGCCGAGCTTTTCGTTATCCAAAAGTTACCTCCCCATCCGTCCGGCACAGGGAAACCTCTGTTCCTCCCTTTTGATGCGGGCATCGCCAGTTTCTTGGGTGCGAGTCGGATCCGAAGTCTCCACATCTGGTTGATGAATGAGCTCTTGGTCCGAGATCAGAATACTCATGCGCGCCGCTCCGACTTCCACTATTACCGCTCCACCGGCAAACGAATAATCCATCTGGTAGAGACTAGTGCGGACCGCAAGATTTATGCATATCAACTTATCGATCATGATCAACTTAGGCTTCCTGACGCCGAATTGATGAAGGCATTTTTAGTGAAGAATCCTCAAGCGAAAGGATTCCTCTGCGCACCGATCGAGACGAAAGTGGTTGTAGCCATGATTCCCTTTGTACCTTGGGAGATGGCGCCAGATATCGCCTAAACCACCCAGATCTCATCCCCAGGGAAAGGCCACCAAGCCCATCCACCCCGCCCATGACACGGGGCGGACTCGACCCAGATCACCTTTTCATTTAGCGTTTTCCGATGTCTTTGATCCCAAGAATCACCGAAACCACCGCCGCTCAGGAGCTGAGCTCGCCGGAGATGCGGCGGTATGCCCGCCACCTCATCATGCCCGAAGTGACGGTGGAAGGTCAGCGCAAGTTGAAGGCCGCACGCGTGTTGGCCATCGGCACGGGCGGCCTCGGCTCTCCCCTCCTCGCCTATCTCGCCGCCGCCGGTGTGGGGAGGTTGGGGATTGTGGATTTCGACCGGGTGGATGAGTCCAACCTCCAGCGCCAGATCATTCATCGGCAGACTTCCATCGGCCAGGCCAAGGTGGAATCCGCCCGCCGAACCATTGCTGAACTTAATCCGCATGTGGATGTGGTGACCCACGAAATCGCCCTGCGTTCCGATAACGCCCTCGATCTATTGCGGGATTACGACGTTGTGGTGGATGGGACCGATAATTTTCCCACCCGCTATCTGGTGAACGATGCCTGCGCACTTTTGGGCAAACCGAATGTGTATGGTTCGATCTTCCGCTTCGAGGGTCAGTGCACCGTATTCTGGGCGGGAAAAGGTCCCTGCTATCGCTGTCTTTACCCGGAACCTCCACCCCCTGGAAGCGTGCCGAGTTGCGCGGAAGGCGGTGTTCTAGGAATCCTGCCGGGGGTTATCGGTGTTCTCCAAGCCATTGAAACCGTCAAACTCATCCTCGGAATCGGGGATCCCCTGATCGGTCGCCTTCTGCTTTTCGACGCCCTGAAAATGCGTTTCAAGGAGATGAGGCTTCGCCAGAACCCCGAATGCCCGATGTGCGGTACAAACAAAACCATCACCGGTCTGATCGACTACGAACAGTTTTGCGGGATGCCGGCTCGGGAGGGTCCCGTTCAAGAGGGGCCCAAGGTTCCTGAAATTTCCTGCACCGATCTCAAAAAGAAGATCGATTCGAAAAAGTCATTCGTTCTGGTGGATGTGCGCGAGCCTCATGAGTTCCTGATATCAAAAATCTCGGGCTCTACCTTGCTTCCTTTGAGTGAACTTCCCAAACGCTGGAAAGAAATCCCCCAGAACAAGGAGGTAGTCATTCTCTGTAAGGTTGGCATACGGAGTGCCAAGGCTCTCCTTTTTCTCCAACAGCAGGGTTATAAGAATCTCCTCAACTTGAAGGGCGGCATCGATGCGTGGTCGCAAGAGATCGATCCGTCCCAACCCCGCTATTGAAATTTTTCCCACTCATTTCCCTGCTGTTTTGTCTGGCCCTTTCCGATGTGCAGGCCGGTGGCGAAGCCAAACTTCAGTTTGGCGAACATCGCCTGACCGTGGAGTTGGCGATTAGCGAGGACGAGCAGGCGACGGGCCTAATGAACCGGATGTCCATCGGCCCAGAACGAGGCATGTTGTTTGTCTTTCCCGAACCCAAGCCGGCTTCTTTTTGGATGCGCAACACTTCGATCCCCTTGGATTTGGCCTTTCTGGATGCCGATGGTGTGATTCTGGAAATTCACGCCCTTGTTCCGTTCGAAGAAAAGCCCGTGGAAAGTAGGTCGGCCAGGGTGAAGTATGCCGTAGAGGCGAATCGGGATTGGTTTGCCAGCCGCAATCTCAAGCCAGGGCTCAAGGTGAAGGGACTCCCAGGGATTTAGGGAGTGGGTTGGGCTCAGGCGTGAGCCATTTCACGAGGAACAAAAGCGCGGACTTGGTGAGGATGCACACTCCCTACGGCCAAGGTCTTTCCGGTGGGGGAGAAAAACTCAAGCTCGTACCCTGGAGGGTCACGATGTACGTGAATCACGGTTCCCACATTCCCAGCCGCTAGGCCGAGATCAGGAAGATCTTCTGTCAAAATCACCCGACTATGCTCCGTGAACAGATTCATTGAGGAGAAGGATAAGCCGTGATGAGACGGGGGGCAAGAGCCCCCCTGTCTATCTGCCAAACGGTGGTGATTCGCACCCTCTGCCCTCGCGGTGTGATAATCATGCCTCGAATCACTGTGCGCTGACCAAAGTAGGATTCACAAATCACCGCACCCTGCGGTTTCTCCAACAAGGTCCGGATCGAATCGGAAAGCTCTTGCCATTTTTCTCGGCTAAATCCATGAGATTGAAACCAGAGGGCTTTGGATCCTCCTTCTGGATGCGATTCATCCAGCAGATAGTCCGTAATCTTACTCTCGTCGATTTGCCACTCATTTTTCTTCACCCCTACCCCCAGATCTGGCGGTCGAGGGTACGGTACTGGATGGCCTCGGCGAGATGGTCGAGGAGTACCTGCTCACTTTCGGCGAGGTCGGCAATCGTTCGGCCCACCTTGAGAATCCGATCCAAGGCCCGGGCACTGAGAGCCAAATCGGTCATCGCACTGGAAAGCAGACCTTTGGCATCCCTGTCCAAGGGTACCCGCTTGCGGAGTTCACGCGGACCCATTTGGGCATTGGCATGAATCGCGGAACCGGGACCAAAACGCTGTCGCTGTACTTCCCTGGCCCTTTCCACCCGCTTTTGAATCGTGGCCGATGACTCCCCGGGCTCCTCCGAAAGAAGTTGCTCGTGTTTCATGGCCGGCACCTCCAGATGTAGGTCGATGCGATCGAGGAGAGGTCCGCTAATTTTGTTCAGGTATTTCCGTGCGGCTTGGCCGTTGGGACGAAAGTCGAGATTACCGCGGGGACTCGGGTTCATCGCCCCGACAAACATGAACCGCGCCGGAAAAGTCATTGTGCCGGACGCCCGCGAGATGGTGACCTGCCCGTCCTCCAAGGGTTGCCGCAATACTTCGAGGGCCGACCGTTTAAACTCCGGAAGTTCATCCAGAAAGAGCACCCCATGGTGAGCGAGACTAACCTCCCCGGGCGATGGATGTGCGGATCCACCGACCAACCCGATATCGGAGATGGTGTGGTGGGGACTGCGGAAAGGACGCTCCAGCACGAGGGAATCTTCCGCCCGCAACAAACCAGCCACACTATGAATCCGGGTGGTTTCAAAAGACTCTTCGATGGTCATCTGCGGAAGAATTCCTGGAAGCCGCTTGGCCAGCATACTTTTGCCTGACCCTGGGGGGCCGATCATCAAAACATTATGATTTCCAGCGGCGGCGATCTCGAGGGCCCG
>CAIVGD010000288.1 GCA_903905395.1 uncultured Verrucomicrobiota bacterium | reverse complement strand
TGGATGAGGCTTTCGAACTGCGCGGCCAGAGCCATGTAAACGATGAGAATGGCCAGGATGATGATCTGCCACGCCTCGCCTCTACCGGAGGTCAATTCGCGGGCTTCCCCGTCAAATTCCAGCGTGACCCCGGGCGGTAGAATTCTACGACCGATCTCCTCGGTTTTTTGGATGGCTTGCCCGAGGGTGATTCCCTGTGGCTGGCCGCTGACCAGGGCACTCCGTTGGCGTTGGAAATGAGAGATGGAGTTCACCGAGCCTTTCTCAGTGGACTGCACGAGATCCCGAATCGGCACGAGTTGGCCGCTGCGTGCCCGGACGTAGAGGGTGTTAAGTTCGCTTGGGATCAGCCGATCTCCTCGGCGAAGTTGGGCGATGACATCGTACTGCTTGCCCTCAAAGTTGAATCGGGAGATGTCGAGGCCGCCGAGTAGGATTTGGAGGGATTCGGAAATATCCCGGACGGAGATGCCGAGAGAGGCCGCGCGGTTGCGATCAATCTCAAGATTCAACTGTGGCTTCTCGTAGTTGAAGTTCGTTCTCGGTTGACTGAGGAATCCGGCTTTGTCTATTTCGTCCCGAAGTTCACGGGCGCTTCCCTCGAGCTGGACCAAATCGGCGGACTGGAGCACGACCTGAAAAGTTTCCCCGAATCCTCGGCCGACCGCCTTGGGGAGGAAGGGAATGACGACGGCTCCACGAATTTCCGAGATCATCCGCGTGAACATGGAGTCGCGGGCCCCCGGACGGGCGAGTTGGAGAGCGGATCGGGCGCGATCGGGTTTAAGACGGATGAACATGATGCCGAGGTTGGGTTGGCCTGGGGCGCCACGCCCGAGGGCGACGGCGGAGAAATAGCCCTCCACCTCGGGATACTCGGAGGTGATTTGTTCCGCCTGTCGGACATAGCGGTCGGTCGCTTCGCTAGTCGAACCTTCTGGCGTGAGGATGATCGCGACGATGGTGCCTTTATCCTCATCGGGCAGAAATTCCTGGGGGATGGAGCGGTAAAGAAGGACCGTGAGAGCGAGAATGCCGGCTCCCAGACCTAAGAGGGCGAGGCGATGACGGAGGGCGGCGGCCAGGCTCGTGGCGTAGAAGGCAGAGATTCTCTGCAAACCAGCCTCGAGGATTCGGGCGTACGCGGGGGGGTGAGCCGAAGGGGGTTTGAGAAAGTGGGCGCCGAGGGCGGGGCTGAGGGTGAGGGCCACAAAAGCAGAAATCGCCACCGAACCCGCCAACGTGATGGCGAATTCCCGGAAAAGAATGCCGGTGGTGCCGCTTTGGAAGGCGATAGGGAGAAAGACAACGACTAAGCTGGCGGTGATGGCGATGACGGCCCCCGTGATTTCCTTCATCGCGAGAAGGCTGGCGTCCAGGGGAGTCATGCCCTCCTCGATATGGCGGACAATATTTTCCAAAACCACGATGGCGTCGTCCACCACGATGCCAATGGCGAGCACGAGGGCGAGGAGGGTGAGGATGTTGACGCTGTAGCCCAAGAGGTAGAGCAGGCCAAAGGTGCCGAGGACCGAGATGGGAATCGCGGCCGCGGGAATAATGGTGGAACGCGCCTCGCGGAGAAAAAGAAAGATGAGCACGACGACGAGGCAAAAAGACACAAGGAGGGATACGACCACTTCATGAATGGCGTCTTCGACATAGCGGGAGGAATCATAAGGAATGTCCACGTGCACATCCGCCGGAAGAGAGGGTTTGATTTTTTCCAGTTCTCGGCGGACCTGCTGGGCGACATCCACTGCGTTGGCGTCCGATTGCTTGACGATCCCCAATCCGACGGCGGGTTTGCTGCGGAAACGGGCGATCGTCTGCTCTACGGCTGGACCAATCTCGACGGTGGCGATATCGCGCAGGCGAACCGGGGAACCGTCCAGATCCCGGACGATGAGATCGGCGTACTGTTCGGGATGGTCCATCCGTCCGCGGGCGAGGATGCTGAGGGAGCGTTCCTGTCCTTCGATCAGACCAGAGGGAAGTTCGACATTCTCTCGTTGGAGCAGAGCCCGGATGTCGTTGGCGGTGACTTGGCGGGCGGCCATTTTTTCCGAGTCGAGCCAGATGCGCATCGAGGTTCGTTTTTCGCCGCCGAAATTGATTCCGCCCACGCCGGGGAGAACCTGGAGACGGTCCTTGATTTGCCGTTCGGCCAAGTTGGAGAGATCGAGGGTGGAACGGGTCGCACTGGAGAGGGCAACCCACATGACCTCCTGGGCATCGGCGTCCTGTTTGGCGACGATCGGTTCCTTAATATCGTCGGGAAGTTTGTCTCGCACCCGGCTGATGCGATCCCGGACATCCTGGGAACCGATATCGACATTTCGGTTCAGGTTAAATTCAACCGTGATGCTGCTGACTTGTTCCCGGGATTCGCTGCGGAGAATCTTGATCCCGGGGATGTTGTTGATTTCCTGTTCGAGAGGTTCCGTGACGTCGGCTTCGACGAGTTCCGCATTGGCTCCCGGATAGATCGTGGTGACGGAGACCACGGGAGGATCGATGTTTGGAAGTTCCCTGACGGGAAGCCGCATCAAGGCCACGGTGCCCACTAGGGCAATGGCCAGGTTAAACATCGTGGCGGCCACCGGACGCCGGATGCAAAACTCGGGAAGATTCATGAGCTGGGGCGGGGAGAGACGGCAGGGGAGGCAGGAGTTTCCGGAAGAAGCTTGCGGCCCGGGGAAAGGCGCAGATTGCCAGAACGAGCCACGAGATCACCGGCGCTGAGACCGCGGACAATCTCCACCCGGCCGGGGATGCGCAGACCAGTCTCAACGGGAACAAGCTCGGCCACTCCGTCGGCGGAACGGTAAACGGCGAAGCCGCCGCTGTGGGGGAAGAGACACTCCTCGGGCAGAGTGAGGGCGTTGGCTTTGGTGCCGATCGAGAGGTTGAGGTTGGCGAACATGCCGGGTTTCAGACGGTGATCGGCGTTGGGAATGAAGGCGCGAACTTGGATGGTGCGGGTGGACACATCCACTTGAGGCTCCACGAGGTAGATTTCGCCGGAGAACTCCTCGTCCACGTAGGCGGCCACTTTCAGGCGGAGGGTCTGGCCGGGGCGGACGCGCGCGCCGTAGCGCTCTGGCACACTAAAGCTGAGCTTCATGCGGTCGAGGGCGTAGAGGCTGACGAGGGTGGTTTGAGGATTAACATATTGTCCGACGCTCACTGCGCGGTGCCCAAGGATTCCGTCAAACGGAGCTGTCATGGTGTATTCTTGGAGGCGTTTACGGACGAGTTTCAGGGTGGCTCCGGTTCGTTCGGAACTGGCGCGGGTTTGGTCGTGTTCCTGTTGAGAGATTGTGCCGTCGGCGAGGAGGGTGTTGGAGCGGCGCACGGTTTCCTGAGCCAACCGGTAGTCGGCCTCGGCCTCGGCCACGCTCGCCGCCTGTTTGGATTCGTCTATCTGGAGAAGAACCTCACCCCTTTTAACGGCCTCACCTTCGGCCATTTTAATAGAGGTGATCTCCCCATCGACCTCGGGTTTGATGCTAACCGACTCCTCCGCCTCGAGAGTGCCGATGGCCTCGAGAGTTTCCAGAAGGGGTCCCTCCAGGACGGCCACTAACTCCACGGGAACCGGTCGGTCAGGAGGAGGGCCGCCCCCCTTTTGACAGGCGACCAAGCCGATCAAGGTTAAAAAAACTAAAAAATGATTCATATGATGAATGGTTAACAAAGTGAAGCATCAGCCTGTCCGGGTCAAGCAGGTAGGGACTCACGGATGGCGGAGATCAAAGCGGGGAGGCCCTCGCCGGTGGTGGCGGAGACAGAAAAAATGGGTTTGCGAGCGGCCGTGCGCAGGGCGGCCACGTGCTGGGCGAAATCCGGCAGATCGCTTTTATTTGCGGCGACAAAAAACGGCCGTTGACCAAGGGCGGCATCGTGGAGGCGAAGTTCTTTTCGAAGCAAACGGTAATCCTCCACGGGATTGCGGCCTTCGGTTCCTGCGGTATCGATGACCAGAAGAAGAACCGCGCATCGTTCGATGTGTCGGAGGAAGTCGTGTCCCAGCCCTTTGCCATCGTGGGCTCCTTCCACCAGGCCCGGAATATCGGCGAGGGTGAAACGGGTTTCCTCGGGAGAACCGACCACTCCGATGTAGGGAGCCAAGGTGGTGAACGGGTATGAGGCAACTTTGGGGCGGGCGGCGGAGAGAGCCGCGAGCAGGCTGGATTTCCCAGCGTTGGGCAAGCCGACGAGTCCGACTTGGGCGATCGATTTTAAAACGAGGACGAATTCCCCGATTTCGCCGGGCCGGCCATCTTCGGCGATGCGCGGAGTTTGGCGGGTGGAGCTGGCAAAACGGGAATTGCCGCGTCCTCCACGACCGCCGTGGCATAGGACAAACTTTTCGCCCGGATTTGTGAGGTCGATCAGCGGGTCGCCCTCCTCGCCGGGAGGGAGGGGGTAGATCACGGTTCCGGGCGGCACTTTTAAAAGACAATCCTTCCCGCTTTTCCCGGAGCACTGTTTTCCGCCGCCTGTTCCTCCGTTTCCGGCTCGGGCGTGCGGGCGAAAGCGGAGATCGATCAGGTTGTTGAGTTGGGGATCCACCTCGAGAATGATGTCGCCGCCCTTGCCCCCATCGCCCCCGTCCGGTCCTCCTTTGGGAACGAACTTTTCCCGAAGAAAACTTACGGCACCACGACCGCCGTTTCCGGCGTTGGTGTGAAGGCGGACGCGGTCAACGAACATGGGAGACCTCCATCCATTGGAAGAGTCGGGGGGCGAGGAGCGTGGCGATGATCGAGCCGACGGCGAGGGGAAGGGCGCCGGAATAGCCCCACAATTGTGCGGCCACCCAACCCATTCCAAAAACGAGACCGGCAAACCCCAATGCCTCGAGTGCGCCGATGCCCCAACGGTTTCCCGAAGAAAGCCCCAGACCAGCGGAGGTGAAGAGGACGAGGAGAATCAGCCAGGAGGGAGGAT
>CAIVGD010000287.1 GCA_903905395.1 uncultured Verrucomicrobiota bacterium | reverse complement strand
GCCAGTTACCCCATGCAGAACATTGTGTATTTCACCCGCCCTAAGCCGCTGGAGCAAACCCTGAATCGCCTCGGGTTGGTCTCCAGCGGGCGCATAGGGGGACTCAAGTTGAAAGTTCATTTGTCTGGAGTGGGTCGTGTAGGATTTGAACCTACAACCTACTCCTTAAAAGGGAGCAGCTCTACCATTGAGCTAACGACCCCGCTTTGGAAAGGTAGCGGATTCCGGGATTCCGTCCATCCTCCGCTCAAGCGGTTAAGCCATTAAGGGATTATGTCGTTGATGGGGGTTAAATCGTTGCAATCTTTTGCTTCCTTAATCTCAGAATCCATTGACCCCTAAAAGCCTCACCTCCAAACCGCTCCTTTGCGGTGTGAACGTCGAAGCCTACTTCTCCTTCATCACCCAAACCCCGTCCCACATCTCGCCGGGAGGCTTGGATTGGAAGTGGTTGCAGCGCTCAATATAGATTTTGCTCAGCTTGTCGTTGGGATGAAGCTTAAGCGCCTCTCCAAAGGCGGCTTTGGCCTTATCCCAATCCTGCTTCCGGTACTTGCCCAACCCGTCCTTAAACTGGTTGATTACCTCCATCTGATTCGGGAACGAGGCGTCGGTGTGATAATCCAGTACTTCAAAAATCACCACCGGTTCAGTCTTCCCCTTCACCACCACCCGGTCTGCTTCCCGCATCCGGTACGTCCCCTTGAGTTTCTTCACCGTCGCATCACTTATCAGCATCTTCGCCCCGTACTGCTTGCAGGCCGTCTCCAATCGTGCCGCCAGATTCACCCCATCTCCAATCACGGTGTAGTTCATCCGTTTCGGAGAGCCAATATTGCCACTGACAATTTCGTCCGTGTTGATTCCCAGTCCCATATCAATAGCCGTCATACCCCGCGTTTTCCGAGCCTGATTGAAAGCCTCCAGCTCCTTGAGCATCCCGATACCCGACCGGACGGACCGGTCCGCATCATCCTCACGCGGATGGGGCAACCCGAAAACCGCCATGATCGCGTCCCCGATAAACTTATCCAGCATGCCTCCTTCTTTCTGCAGACAATCCACCATCAAGGTGAAATATTCATTCAACAATCCCACCGTCCCTTGCGCCCCCAGACTTTCCGTCAGGGTGGTGAAACTTCGCACATCGGAAAAGAGGATCGACGCCTCGCTCACGACGCCACCCAGCACCTCTTTTCCAGTCGCCATCAACTGGTCTGCAATCGCAGGATCCATATAGCGGGCCATCGTTCCCTTCATCCGCTTTTCATCGCTGATGTCCTCAATCATCACCATCGAGCCCAGCGATTTCCCCTGCACACTGATCAAGGGAAGAACCGTGACGTTGGCCGAGGTTTTCTCCCCGCCGCACTCCATCTCCGCATCCATCAGAAGGGACGACTCGCCGGATTCCGCCACCTGCCGGATCTTCTCCTCAATCCAGCCATTCTTCCCCGTGAAGAATTCGGTTGCCTTCTTTTTTAACACTTCCTTAGGCGTGGATTTGAGAATCTTGGTGCCGGCCGTATTGCAGGTCTGAATGACCCCCTCCTCGTTCAGGGTCACCACAGCGTTCGACATGCTCTCTAGCATCGACTCCGCGTAGTTGTGCATGTTTTGCACATCATCGAACAATTTGGCGTTCTCCAACGCCACGGAAACCTGCGCGGTGAAAGCCTTCAGCCGAGCTTCATCTTCAGAGGTGAAAGCTCCCCCCTTCTTGTTCAACACCTGGGTGGCGCCGATCACTTTCCCAGCCTTGTTGGTGACAGGGGTGCAAAGGATCGACCTGGTGAAAAATCCCGTTTGTTTATCGAAACCCGGGTTAAACCGAAGATCCGCATAGGCGTGCGGGATGTTGACCGTCTCTCCGGTTGTGAACACGACTCCCGCGATGCCCAGATGATTTGGAAAACGGATCTGGGCGGCCCCCAAGCCCTCTCCAACCTCGGTGTACAATTCGTTCGTCTTCTCGTCGTTGATGAAGAGGGTCGAGCGTTCGGCATGCAACATGCGGGTGATGGTCCCGATGATTTTGGAAAGCAGGGTTGCGAGTTTGATTTCACCCGAAATCTCAGCCACCACCCCCATGAACTCCGCTTCCTGCTCCCGCGCCTTGAACGATAATTCCTCCAGCAAACTGCGCTGGAGGGAAACCGAGGCTTGCATGGCCATCGCCTCAACCAGTTTTAGATCCTTGTGGGTGAAGTGCGTCCCCTTCCGTCCTTGGCGATTCAGAACTTCCACCACTCCGATGATTTCCCCCCGCATGGTGCGGATCGGAGCGCAAGCGATCGACCTCGTGTGGTACCCCGTCTGCTGATCCACCACTTTATTGAAACGCCCGTCCTTGTAAGCGTCCTTCACCACAATCCCCTTTCCGCCATGAAATACGTGCCCAGCAATTCCCGTATGATTGAGAATCCTGATCTCCCGCTTGAGCCCCCCCACGACTACCCGGCTATACAGCTCCTGCGTTTTTGGATCATTTAGGAAAAGAGTGCCCCGATCTGCATTCGTGACTTTCGTCACCAGAGCCACAAGGGTCCCCAGTTGTTCATC
>CAIVGD010000286.1 GCA_903905395.1 uncultured Verrucomicrobiota bacterium | reverse complement strand
GTCGAGAATTATCACGACGGGGGATGACTTGTGTTCGTCGCCTGTGAAAAATGACGGCGCAAACGTCCTGTCGCCGGCCGTGGTGTCTTGATATGGGCGGGTGGCGAATAGCCGGAATGTCAACCGGGAAACAAACATAAAAACTCACTGGCGGAGTATAGATCGCAGAGTAATCCCCGTCCTGTGCAGCACCTTGACACTCGCACTGCCCGTCTATTCTACATGCGGCGTCTTATCGTTCTTGTCCAGATGAGTACCGCAAGTGTAGGAATATGAACTCTGGCCATTCACAACCCCATAACGGTGCATGTTCTGGCCGAGTGCGGCGCGGACGTAGTCGACATCAACCTGCTCGTGACTGACGCGTACCCGAATGTGTCCGGAGCTGGGATAAAACTCGCCCTTTCCGTAGCCATACTCTGCTGTATGATGACTCTGGCAATTGCGCTGGGAGGGTTGCGGAACGAGTTGGTAAATAACGCCATCAAGTTCCTGTCTGGCAAAGAAATGATCATGGCCGTGGAAAACGATGGTGACTCTGTTCTCGACCAGCAAGTTGTGGATTGGCTTCTCCCAGCCCGGCCGGTTCCTTGCAAAGGTGTCCTTGCCGTCCTTTTCATGCCCGCCCCACTCATAGCGGGTAGCGGCTTCGGCGCCGCCGCGACCGCCCTGGTCGAGCCCGCCTGTTAACTGGTGAATGAAGACAAACTTGTATTTCGCCTTCGAGGCGCAAAGCGTGCGGGCGAACCAATCATACTGCGATTTTCCGAGAGTCATGTTCCAAGGCGCACTGCCGCCTTTGTTGACAAGGGAATACCAATAAGGGTCGAGCACGACAAAGAGGGCGTCGCCCCATTCCCAGGCGTAGTAGTCCTGGATCTGTCCCGCATAGGGCTGAGGCTCAGCATTGCCGGTATAGAACCCATCCGGCACGGGATTACTGAAGTAACGTTTACGCTGTTTACAGGACCAGACGGCCAGACCATCGGCTTCGCAGCCGCCGTTCTTACTGGCCTCTTCGCCATCATGATTGCCGATCACCAGGAAGACCGGCGCAGAATGACCGATGAGACCAAAGTAATAGCGCTGGGCCAGGTACTGTTTTGCGGCGCTATCACGATCGGGGTATTTGCCGGTCATGAAGGTATCGCCTAAGTCAATGTGGAAATCCGGCGAGTCGGCCTGCACGTTGGCCAGCATGCGGCGGTAAAGCTCGGGGCTGGTATTCTCGTCCAAGTGCGAGTCGGCCTGCACGGTGAAAACGAACGTGCTGCCCGCAGGGCGTTGCGTGTGGAACGTGCCACGGTTCTCGCCGCCCGTAAAGGGCTCGTTCGTGGCATCAGATTTCAACTGGTAGTAGTACCGCGTATCAGGCTTGAGCCTATCCAATAAGACCTCCCGCGGCTCACCCTTTTGAAATTCCATCGCCTCGGTACGGATGGCAAGGTCATCTTTCTGTGTGCCGTAGGCGACGTAGGCCTTGGCATCGTCGTAGCACAACACGCTCAGTGTGACGGAAGTCGCGGTGGGCCGACCGAGGATGATGTCGAGCAGGTGCACTGGCACGTCCGTCAGGAAGGCGCCCTGGGGCCCACGCGGCGGCGTCTGGCGTACTGGCCGGGTGTCGGGTCGGCTGCGATTGTCGTCTGAAGATTGATCTTTAGCCATCGCACAAAGGGCGCTGGCTGCAACGGCAAGGCAGAAAAGTAAGACGGTCTGTTTGCTCATGGGCCTCATACTCCAGTTATTCCGTTGCACGGACTTCTCCCGGTCTGCCACCATCAGCTGACCGACTGTATACTACTTGCAGTTCCGCAGTGGCGAGGATGCTGTCCTTCATGGCCGCCAGCAGGACATCGCGGCTGACTTTCTCCGGCGGGACGCTGGGTTGCGTTGCCGCCGACAAAGCATAGATGGTATAGATGTAGGTCTTCGCCCCCGGTCCCCTGGAATGCGGCGGGGCATATTCCGTCCTGCCATTCACGCTGTTGTTGCCGAGGGTCCCGACATCATTGACGTTCTTGGGCAGACTCTGTGTGCCAGCCGGAATGTTATACAGGAGCCAGTACCATTTGGTTTTCCCCTCGGGATCAATGTGATGCATAATAAGCGCGTAGTTTTTGGTTCCCGCAGGCGCCCCGCTCCATTCCAACGGCAGCGTTGAACTCGCTCCGTCACCCGTATATTCCTTCGGAAGTTGTCCGCCGTCGGAAGCTTCAGAACTCCGCAGCACGAACCCCGTTTTGGCCATGACCGGGGCAGCGACAACCGCCGTAGACGCCGGCATCGCCGCAGTGGATCCGGCAAACAGGAAGTCCGTGTTCGGAATCTCGGGCATGGCGATGGCCCGCGAATACAGGTAAGCGCCCTTGCAGGTGTATTTGGCGTCCAGGTTCCGCAGCTTCAGCAGCGTTTTCTTCTGGTCAACCGTCAGCGTCCTGGCAACCTGGGCAAAGGCCGTCGCGTAGAAATACGAGATTTCACCATCCAGCTCGCCGTACCGCTTCGACAGGGCCATGACTTTTTCATTGTCAACGACCGCCTCTTTCATGAACCGCCGCAACTCGGTCGCGATGGCACGACGCGTCTTGACGATCTCGGCCAGGTCCGCCCGCTGCCGGTCAACCAGGCTCGTGACGAGCTTGCGCTGCGGCTCCGTCATGGCGGCCAGGAACGCCTCGCCGCTGTCGCCGGTGAGCGACGTGCTGATGGAGTAGTTGGCGTTGCCCATGGCCGGGATGTCCTTCATGTAAAACGACCCGAAATACGTCGCGTGCCGTTCGGGGCAGAAATACACGT
>CAIVGD010000285.1 GCA_903905395.1 uncultured Verrucomicrobiota bacterium | reverse complement strand
CAGTCTGCTGCGCGTGGCCTCTGATCACGCTCTTGGGCGCCCTCCTTTTGGTTAATCTGGTGCAGTTGACCTCCATCATTCAGGAACGTAAGTCAGTCAACCAAACGGTCGTCAACGCCAAGCAAGCCGTCAGCCGTTACCGTGTGGTTTCGGATAAACTGGAAAATCTAGCCAAAGATCTCATGCGCCTCAGCCTGACCAATCCCGAGGCAAAGGAAATTGTCACTCAGTTCAATATTCAGATGAGTCAGCCTGGTGCCGCCGCCATCCCTGCGCCGAAAAAGTAACTCTGCCCAGCCCGCCTACGCGGGTGTGGGTTGAATATCCAAGCCGTAGTCGATGGCTCGCGCACTGTGCGTTAATCCGCCCACGCTGATCCATTCGACCCCCGTACGAGCCAAAACCGCCGCCCGCTCCAAAGTCACCCCGCCGGAAGCCTCCAGCTCCACTCTGGAACCTTCCTTCTTTCGCAAGCTCACCACCTGGGCCACTTGCTCCGCCGATAAATTATCCAGAAGGATTCGATCCACCGGTTGGGACAACAATTTTCCTGCCAGTGCGACCGAATCCGCCTCCACCACAAGGGGGAGATCGGGATATTCGGATCGAACTCTCCCCAGCGTTTTCGCCCAATCCTCCTCCTTCATAAAAATCAGATGGTTCTCCTTGATCAGCACCCCGTCGTAAAGACCGGTGCGATGATTCGTCCCACCTCCACAACGTACCGCATGCCTCTCCAATGCCCGTAATCCTGGTGTGGTCTTTCGCGTGTCGAGAATGCGACACCGGGTTCCCTTGACCGCGAGAACATACTCGGCCGTCTTGGTGGCCACTCCGGAGAGGCGCTGAAGAAAATTGAGGGCACACCGTTCCCCCGAAAGAATACTCCGCGCAGAACCACGAACCTCCGCCACCACCCTTCCTGCCTCCACCCTCTCACCGTCCTTGGCCTTCGCCGTCCATTGTAACGCACCATCCACTTCCCGAAAAACCGCCTCGGCCAATTCCAATCCCGCCACGACACAGCCCTCCCTCGCCACCAAAATCGCCACCGCCCGCGCCGTGTCAGGAATCGTTAAACGACTCGTCACATCTACGGGCCCCATATCCTCCCCAACCGCCCGCGAGGCCGCTTCCCGCACCACCGCCTGCCAATCCTGGGGCGAAAGATTCATCCCCCCAGCGTGCAATCCGGACGGGGCCCAAGTCGAGAAAAAGGTCCCCAGCCTTTCTCTTCCCATTTTTTCCCATACGCTTGCGCCATGAAGACCCGCGTTCTTCCCGTCTCACGGGAGTCGATCAAGGAAGCCTGCGAAATCCTCCGAAGAGGCGACGTGGTGGCTTTCCCCACCGAAACGGTTTATGGGCTCGGTGGCCTCGGCCTCGAGACAGCGGCGATTCAAAAAATCTTCGAAGCTAAAGGCCGCCCCACCACCGATCCCTTAATCCTTCACCTCCCTTCGCCCGATCTTCAGGAGGCGATCTCCGCAGGATGGGTGACGGAACCTGTGCCCACCTTCGCCTTCGCCCTGACGAAACATTTCTGGCCCGGCCCCCTCACCCTCGTCCTTAAGCGGGGTCGGTTGGTTCCCTATCCACTCACGGCTGGATTGGAAACCGTCGCCGTGCGCTGTCCCGCCCACCCAGCCGCCCGGCAACTGCTTTCCTCACTCGGTGCACCTCTGGCCGCACCCAGTGCCAACAGATTCGGCCACATCAGCCCCACGGACGCCCCGGCAGTCTTGCAGGAACTCAACGGAAAAATCCCGCTCATCCTGGATGGCGGCCCCTGCCCCGCAGGAATCGAATCCACAGTCGTCTCCCTAATAGATGACCCGCCCGTGATCCTACGCCCAGGTGTGATTTCCGCAGAATCGATATCCGAATCACTCGGGATCAAATGCGAGATCTCCACATCCTTGTCTCAAAAAAACACACCATCCACCTCGCCAGGCATGCTCGCTTCACATTATGCCCCCCAGTCCCCTCTTTACCTTTGTCGGGAACCCATCCGCCACTTTGATCCAAAGTACCAATTTATTTTATTCGGCCCAAGGGAAGGTTCCTCAGCTTCGAACGTCCACTCCCTCTCCCCCGATCACCGACCAGAGACCGTCGCCCGGAATCTTTATCGCACCTTGAGAAAAGTCGATTCCCTCCGCCCCACTTCCATCCTGATGGATCCGGTGCCCGATTCCCACCTCGCCCATGCCCTTCGCGACCGACTCTTCCGCGCCAGCTCCGGAAATGCGACTTGGGATGGGACGCGATGGATCCTGACCCCTCGATCCCAAAATTAAATCTGCCCTCCGGGTCCACCGGCACTTTCTCTGTCCTCCTCCTTGAGCTGTACCAGCGCCAGAACGTGGTGGAGAAGTCGCCCGACCGAATCCTCCACGCTCTCTTTGGCGGTATGAAGAATCATATCCGGATGTTCCGGAGTCTCGTACGGTGAATCAATTCCGGTAAAGCCGCGAATCTCCCCATTCCTCGCCTTCCGATACAGTCCGCGGGGATCCCTCTTTTCACACGCCTCCATCGGCGCATCGATATACACCTCCGAAAAACTCAAGCCGGCCGCATGGCATGAATTTCGCACCGCCTCGCGATCTTTGCGGAAGGGCGAAATAAGGGAACTGATTACCACCAACCCCGATTCCGCCATGACTTTGGCCACTTCGCCAGCCCGTCGAATATTTTCCGCCCGATCTTCCAAACTAAATCCCAGATCCGCGCAGAGACCGTGACGGAGATTGTCGCCATCCAGAATCGTGCAACCGATTCCCCGGCGAAAAAGGAGGCTCTCCAAGGCGACGGCGATCGTGGACTTCCCGGATCCTGAAAGCCCGGTCAACCAGATGATCGCTCCCTCGTGTCCGAAATGTCCCGCGCGAGCCTCTTGGGAAACCCGCCCCTCCGTCCATGTCAGGTGCTCTCCCGTCACAGCTCGTGCCAGCGAAGCAGGATATTCAGCGGAGGTGATGATTCCCCCACCCCCAATCCTCGGTCCCCGCTGGAGAGCAAATCGTCCGGTGGCCGCCACTACATCGTGCGCGTCGTACACCAAAGGCCGGCGGCAACGGAGCCGCACCTCGGCCACCTCGAATCGTCCGACTTCCTCCCTCGCTTCACTGGCCGCCTCCAGCTTTTCTGCGTCCACGACCCGGTCGATGGCCACGAGACGGGCTTCCACCGATTGGGTCCCCAGACGAAGTTGGACCGGGGATTGAAGCCGGAGCGGTTCGGAATCCAGCCAGAAGATCCGGGCCCGGACTTCGCGGGATTCGACCGGCGGATGCTCAGGGAGCGAACCCACGTGCCCCCGCTCAACAAAGATCTGCTCCTCGAGCGTCACCGCCACGCAACGCCCCTCCCCGACTTCCAGAATCGCCTTCTCCTCCCCCCAAGCCTCGATCGTTTTCACGCGACTTGTTTTTCGGTCTGGAAAAAAGACCACCGGATCCCCCACGCGAATCCGACCGCTCTCCAACTTGCCCGCCACCACGCGGCGCTCATCGAAGCGATAGACATCTTGAACGCTGAAACGGAGTGGACCCTCGGAATCGGCTGTTTTTTTGGCACGCCCAATCATCAATGCTTCCAACAATGTGGGGCCTTTCCACCAACCTAGATTTTTTGAATCCCTCCGCATGACCGTTGCCCCCTCCCGGGCGGAGATGGGGATCACCTCCCGCGGGCTGATTTTCAATCCCCCCAGATATTCCCGGATCTCCCGTTCGAGTTGGCGATATCTCGCCTCCTCCCAGTCCACCAAATCCATTTTGTTGACGGCCACGATCACCTGGGAAACGCCGAGCAGGGAAAGAAGCAACCCGTGACGCCGAGTCTGTTCCCGACACCCTTCCTTGGCATCGATGAGGAGGATCGCTTCCTCCGCCGCCGCCGCGCCGGTGACCATATTTTTAATGAACTCGCGGTGACCCGGGGCATCGATGATTTCGAACGATTGCCCCTCATGACGAAATCCAATCCGCGTGGTGTCGATGGTGATGTTCTGCGCCTGCTCCTCCAAAAGCGCGTCGAGGAGGAAAGCGTATTCGAACGGCATGCCCTCTTCGCGCGAGGCTTTTTCCGCCGCTTCCAGTTTTCCCTCAGGCAAAGATCCGGTATCGGCTAAAAGGCGTCCGATGAGGGTGGATTTACCGTGATCGACGTGTCCCACCACTACGATCCGAGTGCGCGGTTCTTCCGGACCTCCGGCGGCACCCGCGCCACCCTGACGTTCGGGAAAAAAGGCCGGTTCATAGCCGGCTGGAACTGGATGGGGTGCGGGAGGTATCTGGATTCCGCCGCTCATAAGAATCCCTTGGCGCGAAGTTTTTGCATCGCGTTCCGTTCGTGGTGATCCTGCGCCCGTCCAGCGCGTTCGGATGTCTTGGTGGTTTTTAACTCAGCCACAATTCCTTCGAGCGTTTCGACAGAACTCTCGATCGACTTCGTGATCGGCCAGCAACCCAGTGAGCGGTAGCGCCTGCCGTTTTGGGCAAAATACATTTTGGGGATTGGGATTCCCTCTCGTCGCACATATTCCCAAACATCCAGCTCCGTCCAATCCAGCAGGGGCTGGACCCGCACATGCTCCCCGGGTTTCACCGCCGTTGTAAACTGCCCCCAGAATTCAGGGGGTTGATCCCGGTACTCCCACTCGTTGTCTGCAGTGCGGGGAGAAAAGTAGCGTTCCTTGGCCCGGGTGGAGTCCTCGTCCCGACGAATGCCGGTCACCAGCGCATCCCACTTGTACTTGCCGAGGGATTGTTGGAGGGCGGCTGATTTCAGTTCATGTGTCACGGTCACCGGATCATGGGTCTCGTACCCGACGCCTCGTTTCCGAGCCTCCTCATTGATGATGACAATCAGATCAATCTCGTAATGTTTCCGAGCCCATTCGCGAAACGCCAACATCTCCGGAAATTCGTACGTCGTATCGATATGCACCAACGGAAATGGAATTTTTCCCGCAAACGCCTTCTTCGCCAACCAGATCAACGTATTGGAATCCTTCCCCATCGACCAAGGCATGGCGATATTTTTAAAATTCGCAAAAGCCTCGCGAAAGATATAAATGCTCTGATCTTCAAGATGTTGCAAATACGACATAAATGATAGACTTAATATGGATTATATATAAAATGCTAGCATGATTCTTGATTCCCAAAAGATAAAAGCCCCCGATCATAATCTGGCGGGCGCTTCTCTTCCCGACGTAAGCGACTGGTCCCCTGCGGAACGACTCTACTGGGTCGTGGTGGAGTTCCCTGGAAAAATCGTCCTCACCACCTTAAGTAATAATACCTTGGCGCTGGTTCAACCAGGTTTCCTCTCTAGTAGCGTTACAAGCAACTCCTTTAGCTATATAAGGGTTCTGGCAAAAAAGGCTCCAGCT
>CAIVGD010000284.1 GCA_903905395.1 uncultured Verrucomicrobiota bacterium | reverse complement strand
CCTCGCCCGCCCGATCCACCGTTCCACCGTCCAAATAGCAGTGCGGAATCTTTCTTCGACGCAACTCCTCCTGCACGATTTTTAGCATGGAAACAAACTGACTGAAGACCAGCATCCGGTGCCCGCCGGAAATCGCCTCGTCCAATCGGTCCAGAAAATACTCCATCTTCCCCGACGGCTCTGTCCAAACCTTCAACCCGGTTTGCGGTAGTAAGCCCAGATGACAACACGCTTGCCGGAGTCGCATCAGCACCGTGAGAACGGCGATCCGGTCGCGCCCACCCGAGGCCTTGCCGGATAGTTCGCTGACATGCTTGCGGCCCTCCTCCAGAATCTGCCGGTACACCCCCTTCTGCTCGTCAGTCAGCTCGCAAAAAGCGATCTGCTCTATCTTCTCCGGCAGATCCCGGGCGACCTCCGCTTTCGTCCGCCGCAGAAGGAAAGGCCGCACCCGCTGGCGTAGCCTCTGCTGGGCCCGTTCATCCCCCATCTTCGACACCGGAATCTCGTACCGATCCCGGAAATCGGTCGCGGTGCCCAAATATCCCGGCATAAGAAAATCATAGATCGACCACAGATCGAGCAGGGAATTCTCCAGCGGAGTGCCCGTCAGAACCATTCGGTGGTCGCCAATGAGTTTCTTCACGCAAACCGCCGTCTGGCTGGTCCGGTTTTTAATGTTCTGCGCCTCGTCCAACACCAACGTATCAAATACCATCTTTTCGTACTCGGCGATGTCTCTTCGCAAAAGGGCATAGCTCGTCACCACCAAATCGTACTCGGGAATTTTTGAGAGAAGGGATTTTCGGCCCGCCCCGTATAAAGCCAACATCTTCAACCCGGGGGCGAACTTTTTCCCCTCATCCATCCAGTTGATCACCAGGCTGGTCGGGCAGAGAACCAATCCGGGCAGTTTCGTTTTATTTTCCGCCCGCCGCAATTCCAGGAAAGCGAGGGTCTGCAGAGTTTTGCCCAGACCCATCTCATCCGCCAATACCCCGCCAAAACTATTCCGAGCCAGATACTGCAGCCAGCCAATGCCCTCCTTTTGATACGGCCGCACGATCTTTTCCAGCCGCTCCGGCAACTGCGCCACCTCGTACTGCATCAGCTCCGCCGGAGGTTTCCAATTCGAGCGCCCACTCACCACCCACCCGGTCCCCCTGATCGCCTCACCGAAATAACCGCGGAATCTTTTCTCCAGTTTGTAGCGCGTCCCATCGTTTCGCACCTGACAATCCCGCAACACCTCTGTGAACTCCGCCACATCCTCCGTCGGCACCAGCGCAATCCGACCCCCCGCCAACCGGTGGTGGCTCAACCCGGTTTGCAAAAGTCTCTGCACCTCCGCAGGAGTCAGGGCATCGCTTCCGCCGCCCGAAAGAAAGTCCACCTCCACCGAAAGCCACGATCCGCCCGTATCCCGCAGAGTCACCTCGGGCGCGATGTAGTCGCAGCGGCTCAGGAGGGATTCCATTCTCGGAGTCATCTTCACTTCCCACTTCTGTTTCCAGCGGGGGAGAATGTTGGCCAGAAACGCTCCCACCTTGCCCTCCCCGGCCAGCGTGTATCGCTCAGCCGCCCGTTGGCCAGGCAGGAACCCGGCCGCGAGCAGTTCTCTCTGCGTCGTCCGCTCCATCGCGCGGCCCCGGACCCTGTATCTCCCGGGATCGCCCACATCCGGCACCCACGCGTCCATACCCTCGTTTTGCCCCGGCATCCCCGTCAGAATGTGCGACTCTTTTCCATATAACGCCTCGAGCTGACAACTCACCCCGGATAGCAGTCCGTCCAACTCCACACGGATTTTCGGAACCATCGTCTCAAACTGAAGCCCGCGCAGTTTTTCACCCGCCTCCACCCGCACATACCTTTCCAATTGCGGCATCTCCCTTTGCAAAAAAACCGCCAACCCTTCGCGAGCCACCGATCTGGGTCCTTTGCGTAACCCCTCGTAGGTGTGCGGCAAACTATCCAACAGCTCCAGATTTTCTCCAGTGAGTCGCCAACGCCCGTCTATACTTTCCAATAGCTCGCTTCCCTCCATGCCGGCTGGCGCTGGCACCAGTTCCAAATGAAGAATCCCCTCATCATCGAGCTCGGCCTTTAATCGTGTGCCCTCCGCCGCCTGCCCCACCGAAAGATGTTTTCTTCGCCCGGCAAACACCCGGGGATGCCCCAGCAGGATTGGAAAGAAAAGATCCCGATCCGAGGCCGTCAGCTCCGCCTCCCCATGAACGGAAGCCCCCTCCATCCTCTCCAACATCGCGAGCAGGGTGGCGTCCGATTCGTCCACGATATACGGCTCCACTTTTTCCAGCGGCACTGCATCCAAACTCTTCGTCGGCCCCCCGTCCACCGAAGCTTCAACCGTCAGCGGAATTTTCCCCGCCTTCCACGCCTTGGCTAGATCCAGTGGTAAATGAACTTCCAGCGAAAGTGGCTTGGAAGCTTTTCCAGCCAACTGACCCAACACCCGGGGAAATCGCGGAGCCAACGCCCGAGCCGCCGCCGCCACAGGTCCAGCCACCACCCCATTCGGTCGATGCACCGGCCCGCCGGCCACTTTTCCACTCTTTTCCAAATATTTAAGACTCAGGGCAATGACGTGCGGACAAACCGTCCCGTACTCCCGGGCCTGCCGGCAACTGCAGAAATTTTCCACATCCGCGAGGCGCTTGCCCAGTTTGAGTCGGGCGTTCACCGTCCCCGTGCCCGCCTGCACAACCCCCCCCAGAATCGGGTCCACCCACTCCACCGACATCACCTTCCCTGCCTCCCACAAGGAGCGGCCCTCTTGCATCGCCCGCCAACCCCCGATCTCCAAAAGCATCTCTTTGGAGAGTACGGACGGTGCCGAATTAGATTCCGACATACTCCATAATCATATGAAAAGCCGGCAAGCGCAGGCAATCCTCCCTTCCCTCCCTTGTGCCATCGTTGGGAACAACTTTTAATTCCATCCTTCCTCGTTTCCTCACCGCCTCCATCAATACCTCGCGCCGCCCTCCCACTCCGAACACCCTTTCCTGTTCCTACTTTTTCCTGTAAGGTTCTCCTCTCCCAAGAAAAATGAACCGCCAAAAAATACTGGCCCTCGCCATAGGTATCCTCGGCTTGGTTTGGCTCGTCATCTGGATCTCCAGTTGGTGGGGAACCGTCACGCTCAACTACGACAACAAACCTCTTCCCATTATTCTCCGCTCTTTTACCCAGCAGTCCGGTCTCAAAGTCATCACCGATATCGATCCGGCAAAACCAGTGACCATCCACGTGCGCCGTGTGCCGGTCACCGAAGCGCTCGACGCCCTCCAAGCCGCCGCCGAATCCCGGGGTCGGCTTCTCATCCTGCTCGCTCCAGATGCCCCCTCTCTCCAAACCCTCCTAGCCTCGTTGCCTACTCCTCCGGAAAACTCAGGCATCCGCACGGTTGAATACCGGACCCCTTGGCTTTTCATCGCTGGCATGGACGATCTGCCCATAGATCGTGATCCACGCAAACAGACTTGGAAACCCGAGGCCGCCCTTCCTCCACAACTCCTTCCGAATCTGGAAAGTGCCGCCCGAGCCACGGAAGTTCGTATTCTTCTTCCGGAAACTTGGAACCCCACCTTGAAACGGGCGGCTCAATCTGGCCCCATCGGCTCTTCCCTTCCCGCCTTGGCCAAGATTGTCAACGGTGTATCCCAAGTCGCTTATCTTCTTCCCGCTCGCCGTGATGGAGGTGAAGGCGGTCCCGGAATGGCCGGAGGACGACCGGATCGCGGAAACCTCCGGTGGTCGCAAGTCCCACCCCTTCCTCCCGAAGCTCTGCTCGGTCGCCTGGAATCTAGGATCGCCGCCCTCCCCGCGTCAGAACAGGCCGATGCCCGGAAAACCGCCGATGAATCCATCAAGCAATACCGCGAATGGTCCTCCCTCACCACGGAGGAAGAGCGGGACAAAAAAAGACAGGAAATCATGAACGATCCCGCCCGCGCCGAACGCGCCGGGGATAGCTTTGCCCGCGGAATGCGTCGGATGACACCCGAACAAAGATCTCAGCGTTATCAACGCTACATCGAAAGACGAAGTGCGATTAAATCCGGTCAGAAGTGATGCTGAAGTTCCCACGCCGAATCTCCGCTTTCACCCTCATCGAATTGCTCGCGGTGATCTCCATCATCGCAATGTTGGCTGGGATGACCACCCCCTCCCTGCAGCGAGTAAAGGCCAAGGCGGAAAGCACCGCCTGCCTCTCAAATCTCCGTCAGATCGGCACAGCCGTCTGGCTCTACATTCCCGACAATGGAAATAAATTCCCCAGCATCAATAACCCTTGGGGAGAACAGATCTTCACCAACGAGAACGTTACCAACATGCTCGGGGCACTCGGCCCCTACGGTCTCACCGCAAAGGTACTGGCCTGCCCATCCGATTTGCGAAGCCCGGATAGCCGCTATCGCCAGTACACCAACAGCTACGAGTATCTTCCTTTTTCTTCTGACGAAGAGGCCGCCGCAGGATCCGCCACTATTTACCGCGGCAGTAATACCTTCGAAATTCCCTTCCGCCGACTCACTCTCGTCTGGGATGCCACCAATGTTCATGCCGACGGCTACGGCTATAATTCGCTACGAGCTGACAACACCGTCTATAGCCGAATGACCAAACCATCCTATAAATAAGTCCTTCCTATCTGTCTTCCTGCCTCCCGGAAAACACTCAACTTTAACCCCAATTTGGGGTATCCTTCTGATGTGATTCGCTTAGGCGTAAACATCGATCATCTCGCCACTCTTCGGCAGGCCCGATACCGCAACCACACCAACGGCGCCTCCCCAGAACCAGACCCCGTCGCCGCCGCCCGCCTCTGCCTCGCCGCCGGAGCCCACTCCATCACCGTCCACCTCCGCGAAGACCGTCGCCACATCCAGGACGAAGACGTCCTCCGCCTCGGTCGCGAATGCCGCGAAAAGCTCAACCTCGAACTAGCCGCCACCCCCGCCATGCTCGACTTCGCCCTCCGCCTCAAACCCGCCGAAGTCTGCCTTGTCCCCGAAAACCGCACCGAGGTCACCACTGAAGGCGGACTCGATGCCGCACGCCACATCGAATCCCTCCGGCCCGTGATCCAACAACTCAACGCCGCAGGCATTCTCACCAGCCTCTTCCTCAGTCCCGAACCCCACCAAATCGAAGCAGCCTCCGCCCTCCATGCCCACGTCGTCGAACTCCACACCGGCTGCTTCGCTGATGCCACCCCCGCCCAACGCCCTGCCACGCTGGAAAAATTAAAATCTGCGGCCGAACAATCCCATCGCCTAAAAATCCAAGTCAACGCCGGCCACGGCCTCCGCCTCTCCAATCTCCCCGCACTTCTTTCCCTGCCACACCTACACACCCTCAACATCGGCCACTCTCTCCTCAGTCACGCCATCATCGTCGGACTCGATCGCAGCGTCCGCGATTTCCTCGCAGTCATCTCACAAAAATGAACTCCGAACGAATCCTCGGTCTTGGCATGGATCTCGTCGAAATCGACCGCATCGAAGATTCACTCAACCGCTTTGGAGATCGTTTTCTTCAACGCATCTTTCATCCAGCCGAAGTGGAATACTCCCGTACCCAAGCCCGCCCCGCCACCCATCTCGCCGCCCGCTTCGCCGCCAAGGAAGCCGCCTCCAAAGCCTTCGGCACCGGCATAGGCCAATCCCTGCCTTGGCTTGGCTT
>CAIVGD010000283.1 GCA_903905395.1 uncultured Verrucomicrobiota bacterium | reverse complement strand
TGCTGCGAGCACGGAGCCACCCTCCTCCGCTCCGGAGGCCTCTTTCGAAGCTCTGGTCCATTCAGTCTTAACACGCGGAGGTCAGGGCGATTGAGGGATTGTTAAACTTGAACTGATCATGAGGAGGGATCGTATCATTGACCCCTCCTCATCTTTTTCGATCCATCACTAAAAACTCGTTTCGTTCGAGGAATCCAATCTTTCTGTAAAAACGAATTCCCTTTTTATTTGATTTTCCGACTCGCAGGCTTATTCGGACCACCCTCTTCTCGTACATTTTCTGCCAGGCGGCCGTGAGAAGAGCTTCCCCCACCCCCCTCCCCCTTTTTGAGCTCTCAACGTATAGCTCGTCGACTTCAGAGGAAATTCCCCCGTACTCGAGACTCATCAAAAAAACAACGACCAGATATCCGATTAACTGATCCCTCTCTACGGCAACCCAAATTTTTCCCAAAGCCGGGGTTTTAAGAATTTTTGTGACAAGCTTTTTGTACGCATTTGGGCTGAAGCCCGGGAGTTTCTCAAACTTCCAATACGCCTGGGCCAATTTAAAAATTTTCGGCAGATCCTTCGCCATGAATGGACGGACTTGGTGGGTCGGCATGATGGTAGTGGTTCATTGTGCCCCCCTTGCGCAGAGGGTCAACCGGTGGTCCCGCTTTTCATTCATGGTTTTTTCCTATATCATTTTTCGATGAGCAAATCCGATCTGACGGCGGCCGAGGCGATCCGTACCCGACGTAGCATTAAATCCTTCAAGAGCGACCCTATCCCCGAGCCCGTTCTTCAGGAGCTCCTTTCCCTCATGCAGGACGCCCCCTCCTCTTGGAATTTCCAGCCTACTCGGGTTGTGATGATCCGCTCGAAAGAGCAAAAGGAAGCCCTCTCGGCCGCCGCCTGGCATCAAAAACAGATCCTCGATGCCCCGGTGACTTTTGTTTTCGCGGCCTCCATCCGCGGCTGGGAAAAACATATGGATTTGATTCTCGAAGACGGATCCAAGAGCGGAGCATGGCCTCAGAAATTCACCGACTTCATTCGAGAAAATGCGCCAGGCTTTCAAAGGGCACTAGGAGAAAGAGAACGCGAGTACGCCATCAAAGACGCCATGATCATGGCCACCACACTTGCCATCGCCGCCCAAGCCAAGGGATACGGCAATTGCTACATTAACGGATGGGATGAACTCAAAGTAAAGCAAATCATTGGAGCAGAAGGAGATAAAAACATAGCAATAGCTCTTGTTTTGCCGGTTGGAGTGCCAATTACTTATCCCAAGCATCCTGGGCGATTGCATTCTTCGAAGACAATTTTTACCGACCGACTCCCCTCCCCGCTTATTTAAGCCCGCAATGAGCTCGACCGGGTATTTTACATTCCCCAAAAATTACGACGTTGTCGTAATCGGGGCGGGACACGCTGGGATCGAGGCCGCGCTCGCTTCAGCTCGGATGGGTTGCGAGACCCTGCTTCTCACGATGAACCTCGACAGTGTTGGCCAAATGAGCTGCAACCCCGCCATCGGGGGGCTTGCCAAGGGTCATATCGTTCGAGAAATTGACGCCCTTGGTGGCGAAATGGGCATCAACACCGACGCCACCGCGATCCAGATGAGGATGCTTAACGCCAGCAAGGGACCCAGCGTTCGCGGGCCCAGAGCGCAGTGCGACAAAAAGGCCTACCAGTTCAGAATGAAATACGCCCTCGAACAGCAACCGCACCTCGATCTCAAACAAGGACAGGTGGCACAGCTCATTGTAAAAGACGGCGAGATTCGCGCTATCGTGACGAACCTCGGGGTTGGCTATAACACGAAAAAGGCGGTCATCACAACCGGCACATTCCTTAAGGCCCTCATGCATGTCGGCGACAAGAACGTCGCAGGCGGACGAATGGGCGACGGCTCAAGCGGCTTTTCAGATGAACTCATAAGGCTGGGATTCCAGGTCGAACGACTCAAGACCGGCACCCCGCCAAGACTAAACAAGCGGAGCATAGATTTCACAAAAATGGAACCCCAACACGGAGACGATCCGCCACCCAACTTTAGCTACATGGTCGACACCATCGAGAGGACAGGGGATCATATTTTTACCCTAAACCACTGGAAAGATGGCCTGTTCCACGTGGAACAAATTCCGTGCTGGGTAACTCATACCACCGACATAACAGCCCAAATAATCCGCAAAAACTTATCTAGGTCTCCTTTGTATTCTGGTGTCATTCAAGGAGTTGGGCCAAGATATTGCCCGTCTATCGAAGATAAAATCGTTAAGTTTCCCGAGAAGGAGAGGCATCAGATATTTCTCGAGCCTGAAGGGCGACATACCAACGAGTTTTATGTTAACGGTTGCTCCACCAGTCTTCCTTTTGATGTTCAACTTGAGATGATCCGTTCGATCCCTGGGCTTGGGGCGGCTGAATTTTTAAGGCCCGGCTACGCGGTGGAGTACGACTACTGCCAGCCGACTCAGCTCTGGCCCAGCCTCGAAACCAAATTGGTGAGGGGACTTTATTTTGCGGGTCAACTCAACGGAACCTCCGGATATGAGGAGGCGGCGGGGCAGGGGATTTTGGCTGGCATCAATGCGGCACTTGCCTCGCGCGGAGCCGAACCGTGGAAACCGGAGCGTCACGAATCCTACATCGGGGTGATGGTCGATGATCTCGTAACCAAGGGCACTCGTGAGCCCTATCGCATGTTCACTTCGCGTGCGGAATATCGACTACTTCTCCGACAGGACAATGCCGATCTCCGTCTGACGGAGAGGGGAGGGGAGTTGGGATTGGCTTCCGCAGAGAGGGTTCGCCGGGTGCGGGAAAAACGCGCCCAAATTGACGCGTGCAGGGCCGGCCTAGCCTCGGCCCGGCAGGAAGGAAAAACACTCGAGGAGTGGTTGCGCCGTCCCGAGATCACGTGGAGCGATCTGCCGGAAGGGTTTCAGCGTGTTCCGGGGGAAATTGCCGAGGCTGTCGAGGCGGATGTGAAATACTCCGGTTACATCGCACGCGATCTCGAGCGGATCGGAACACTGAAAGAAATGGAAAACCGGGAAATTCCTGAAAGCTTTAATTATGAAAGCGTCGTCGGACTTAAAAAAGAAGCCCGCCAAAAGCTGATCGAGATACGCCCGCGGACTTTTGGTCAGGCCGGAAGAATTTCAGGGGTAAATCCGTCGGATATTTCGGCCTTGGCCGTCTGGGCGTCGAGGG
>CAIVGD010000282.1 GCA_903905395.1 uncultured Verrucomicrobiota bacterium | reverse complement strand
GTCGATCATTCAGAAGTGTCAATACTTCAATCGCTGTCGCCTTGTGGGTATCGCCGCCGCCAGCAATCCGAACAATTTCTGCGCAGGCCCAGCGGAAGGTGTTGTAGTCCCAGTCCGGAATGCCGCCAGCCAGATACGCAAACATTTCCTCAACCCGGTGCTGAGTGAACATAATTTCGAGGGTGCGGGCGATTTCCGGCTCCTGTGACGGTACGGTGATTGGCGCGGCCGCATCGCAGTTTTTCCGATTTGCGGAAAGGGGCTGCACGTTTCCGAACTTATCGGAACAGATCAGACGCATGGCGCCATTTTCCGGCTTGACGGTAAAGACGAAAGTACCACCATCCGTATGGCTGCCGCCACGGGCGTTCCAGTATTTGTCGCAAACCGGACAAAATCGCGGATCTTCCTTAGCCAGACTATCGAGCGTGGCGTCGATGGCCTGTTTTTCCGAACACACCAGGCCGATCTGGATATCTCCGTCCTGAATCGCGAACACCTGAGGCCGCAGCATTGCAGTATCGGTAATTCCAATCAACTGGAACATTTTCTGGTAAGGGTCATTTCTGGCAATGATGAAGAACCATGGACCGTCCGGTGATCCGTGAATGTGGGCTGCCTGAATCGCCCGGTAAATATTTTGCTTGTCCGCCGGAAGCTGATCGAAATCCGCTTCCGTGGTAGGCGCCAGGGCTTCTATGATGTATTCCAGTGGATATTCATATACCCGGTTCAGCAGATCCAGCATCAGAACGGATGCTTCCGTATCCGTGTGAAACAGGGGAAAGAAGTTGCGCTGCTTCAGGTATTCGCAGACCGAATGGTAGTTGGCGAAATCCCCGTTGTGAACCAGGGCTTCGTGCATACCGCTGAACGGGTGAGCGCCGCCAGGATGCCAGACGCGGCCCTTGGTCGGATAGCGCTGATGGGCAATCCAGATGTGGGACTTGAACTCTTCCAGTTTATAATAGCTGGCCACCAGTTCGGCATAGCCCACAATCTTGAGGATCATCATGTTCTTGCCGTGGGACATTACAAAAGCTTTCTTGTCGCCCAGCGTGGAATAGAATCGGGTGTTAAGCTTGAATGCGTTCTGACACATGAATTCGTCTTCCGCCCTGCCCGGCTTCAAGTTCTCAAAGTGGTTCTTTACCGTGAAGTCTTGCAGCACATCTTTTTTCACACGGACGAAATAGCGCATCACATCCGGAGGCCGCACGTCCAGACCCGGAATGTCACGGTAATCAGCCACTGTTGGAATTCTTTCCGATCTGGCGATATCCAGCCAGGGAAGGATGAATTGGTCTTCAACCGCTCTTGAGGCAGCCTTGTCATCAGGATCAATCAACGCGACCTGAAGCATGTAGTGGCTGTCCAGGATTTCCTGTGAAACCCCCAGAGCTTCAGGCACAAGACCCACTGCGGCAATGCCGCCGCCCTTGCCGTTGCCGCGGTTGTGCATCTGTCTGGAGGGCTCGAAAATGTGCTTGCCTCCCACGGGAATGGAACAGGCGAAACCCGTAACCCCGCAGCCCCCTTCTTCCTCTACCTTGACTCCGGAAAGCGGGGGATATTCCTCAATCATCCGCCCCCGGGAAGCCAGTATCCTTTCAGCAGCAGAAAGTATTTTGCTGGTTGTACTCATTGACCTTCTCCAATAAGAATGCATGTGTTTAGACTGTTTCAGTTATAATCCAGATGGCGCAGACAGTCGGTTCTGCCGACCAACTCGCGAATGCTGCGCATGCCAAGCTGCTGAAGGACACCGACGATCTGTTTGCGCCAGGACGCATACAGATTGTAAACCCGTTGGGCACCCCAATCCACCGTGATCAACTCGGCCAGCTCCGGATCGGTGGTGGCGATGCCGCGCGGGCAGCCCCGGCCACTTTCGCAGGAGCTGCATCGGGTGCATTCCAGCGCCACCATGCCGGCAGTCCCCTCCACCACGCCGTCCGCACCAAGGGCGATGGCTTTCAGGACATCGTGGGCTGTTCGAATGCCGCCGCTGGCGATTAGCGTCACTTTGTCGCGCACGCCTTCTTCCACCAAAAAGCGATGCACCTTGGGGATGGCGTATTCAATGGGCATGGCAATGTTCTTTTTGGCGATATCCGGAGCTGCGCCGGTGCCGCCGTAGCTGCCGTCCAGATGAACTATGTGGGCGCCGGCATAATAACTGCCGATGGCCACCATGTCCACATCCGCCGGGGTTGACACCTTGACCGACACCAGGGCCTTGGGATTCATGGCCTTGATCCAG
>CAIVGD010000281.1 GCA_903905395.1 uncultured Verrucomicrobiota bacterium | reverse complement strand
TGCCTCCTTAAAGCTATAGTAGCCTGAATGCCCGTCCCGAGCGACGCCGATAATCACATGATCCTGCAACAGCACTCCCACCGTTTTCGCCCCGTCCCTCAACCTCCTCGTAAATTCCAGATCCGCCGGACTCGGCGCCGGATCTCCCGAAGGATGATTATGCACCACGATCAACGCATAGACCGCTTCCGACCCCAGCGCCTCCCGCAAAATCTCCTGCGGTTGCACCGCCGTCTCGTTCACCGATCCACGACTCACCTGCGCTTTCCGCACGAGCCTCAGTTTGGTATTTAACAGCAAAACCCATAGCTCCTCCCGATCCTTCCTCCTCAACTCCGGCCCCATCAGCGCATCCACCTTGGCGGGAGTATCCATCAATCCCCCGGAAATCTCGGCCGCGCCCACTCTCCTCCCCAACTCGATCGCCGCCGCCACCTGGCACGACTTGGCAATGCCCAGCCCCTTGAATTCCTTCTTGAGAGTCTGCGGAGTGATCCTCGCCAACCCGCCAAACCCTTCCCGCGAAGCGAGAATTTCCGCCGCTAACTCGATCGCCGACTTACCCGGCAACCCCGTCCGCAGAAGAATTGCCAATAGCTCCGCCGCCCCCAAGGCCTCCGGACCTTGACTCATCAACCGCTCCCGCGGTCTCTCCCCCGGCGGTAATTCCCTGATCCGTGCCATTCCCTTGGATAATAAAGGGAGCCACCTTCCCCCTCAAGAACGGAGGAATGTGCGCCGTCAACTCCACATCGTTGCCCTCGTACCTTGTATCTAGAATCCGCCCCACCCGCGTCAACAACGCCAGCAACGCCCCCTCGCTCTGCGGCACCCGCAGATGCACCTCCATGCTCCACGCCGTTAGCATCAAGGCGAGTTCATCAAAAAAACGCGGCATCCCCTGCCCCGTCTGCGCGGAAATCACGACCCCGTGCGGCACCCTGCTCGCTTCCCGCTCCAAGCCTGACCAGTTCTCCAATCGATCCGCCTTGTTCCAGACCGTCAGGGTGTGCTTCTCCCCCGCGCCGATCTTCTGCAACACCTCGTCCACCGCACGCCTCTGCTCCTCCCTCTGCGGATGACTCGCATCCACCACGTGAATCAGCACGTCGGAAAACGACACCTCCTCCAACGTCGATTGAAACGCCTCCACAAGATGAGTCGGCAGTTTCTTTAAAAAACCCACCGTATCGCCCAGCAAAACCCTCACACCATTGGGCATCCTGAATTGGCGAATCGTGGGATCCAACGTGGCAAATAACCGGTTCTCTGTCACCACATCCGCGTGCGTCAGACGATTCATCAGGGTCGACTTCCCCGCGTTCGTGTACCCCACCAACGCCGCCACCGGCCAATGCTGGCGCAATCGCCCCTCCCGCTGGATCGTCCGATGCTTCCGCACCTCAGCCAAATCCCGTTCCAGCCGCGTGATCCGTTCCTGCACCCGCCGCCGATCTACTTCCAACTGCGTTTCTCCCGGACCCCGCATCCCGATTCCGCCCGACTGCCGCGACAAGTGCGTCCACATCCGCGTTAACCGCGGCAGAAGATAAACCAATTGCGCCAGCTCGATCTGTAGCTTCCCCTCCCTCGATTTCGCCCGCTGGGCAAAGATGTCCAAAATCAGTTGGGTCCGATCCAGCACCTTGCACGAAAATATCTCCTCCAAATTCCGCGCCTGAGCCGGACTCAACTCATCGTCGAAAATTACCGTGTCCGCTTTTTTCTCCTTGGCCACCCGAGCCAATTCCGCCGCTTTGCCGCTCCCGATGTATGTGGGAGCCACCGGCGCATCCAACTTTTGCGTCGCCCGATCCGCCACCTCGCCCCCCGCGCTATGCACCAACAGCCCGAGTTCGTCGAGGGATTCTCCCACCTCCCAGCGCCCCGACTTATGGGTCTCTAAACCCACAATCAACGCCCGCTCCAGCGGCCTGTCCCGCCCGGTAGTTATCATCATCCGAGAAAATTCCTCTCCCCCAGCGCACGCACCAGCATCTCCACCCCGGTTTTCGGCAGGGGCTCTCGGGGGTCAATCTCGATGCCTCGAACCTTAGGAATTCCACGGAACCAGGTCAATTGACGCTTCGCATACGCCCGGGTGGCCACCACGATTTTGTCACACGCCTCCCCCTCCGTTATTCGACCCGCCAATAGATCAACAACCTCGGCGTACCCAATCGCCCGTGAACCGGGACATTCTTCCCATCCCGGCCTCTTCATCAAACCCCGCACCTCCTCCACCCAACCCTTTTGCCACATCGTTTTCACCCGCTCCCGAATCACCCCGGTCAACACCTCCAAATCCGGAAGCAAAACCCACACCCCCACTTCCGCCATCGGGCCATGCACCGTCTCTTTTTCCTGCCAATCCGACAACTTCTTCCCCGTCTGCCGCCACACCGCCAAAGCACGAATCAATCTTCTTCGATTCTTCAAATCTGCTTTCTCCGACCACACCAGATCCACCCTGCGAATCTCCTCGACCAACTCGTTTGTTGTCATTTTATCCAACTCAGCCGCCACTTCGGTGTCGGTCCCTGGTGCCCGCGAAAGCCCCTCCGTCAACACCCGGTGATACAGCCCCGTCCCACCCACCCAAATCGAGGGCACATTCCTATTCCCTGCATCCTGCAAAACCTTGCCCGCTTCCCTCAAGTAATCGGCGGCAGTGAAGTTTTCCTCCGGATCGACCAGATCAATCAGGTGATGCCTGACCTTGTTTTGCTCCTCTTTGGCCGGCTTGCCCGTTCCAATATCCAACCCTCGGTAAATCTGAAACGCATCCACCGAGACAATCTCCGCCCCAGTTTGCTCCGCCACCTCCATCGCCAAACGCGACTTCCCCGCCGCAGTGGGTCCAAGAAGAAAGATCACACGCCAACCTAACTCCAATCTCCCAAGCCAGAGGAGCCTTTTACCCGCCACACGTTGACCAGCTCCTTGGGAAGTTCATTCAGAAACCGCGACGGCGTCTGCCAAGCGTCCCCGCCCTTCCCCATCCGTAATCTCGGGTGAGTCAGATAAAGCTCATCCTTCGCCCTCGTCACCGCCACGTAAAATAACCTGCGTTCCTCCTCTTCCCCCTCCTCCGTTTCCATCGCGCGACCGGACGGAAACATTCCCTCACAAAGCATCACCACAAATACCGTCCCATACTCCAACCCTTTCGCCTGATGAATGGTGCTCAAATGCACCGCGTCTTCATTCCCTTCCCGTTTCTTCGTGGCCAGATCCGTATCGGTATTTCCCAGCAGGGCCATTTGCGCCAAGAAATCAGCGGTCTCCTTAAAAGTCGTCGCATAATCCTCCAACTGCCGCAGATCATCCATCCGGTTCGCCGCATTCGTGTATCGGCTCTTGATATAATCCCCGTAGCTCCCCTCGACCACGATCTTCACCTGCTCCGACGGATCCTTCCCCGCCAATTGATTAAGAGTGCTGACCATCTGCATCCACCCCTTCGCCCCCTTCTCCGGCACTCTCAACTGCCCGAGCGCTTTTCCTCCCAGCACCTCATGCCACATCTTCGTGGACGATTTCGGCCCCACCCCGGGCAATAATCTCGCCGCCCTGTAAAACGCCACCTCATCCTTCGGATTCACCGCTAATCGCAAATGAGCCGCCACGTCCTTGACGTGGGCTTGCTCGAAAAATCTCAACCCCGAAGTGATCGTGTAAGGAATATTCCTTCGGGTGAATTCCAGCTGGATCTCCATCGCATGAAAATGGGCCCGGTAAAGAATCGCAATGTCGGAAAGACTCGTTCCCTCCTCGTGCATCTCCAATATCCGCTGAGCCACAAACGTGGCCTGCTGACCCCCATCCTCCAAAGTAACCACTGCGGGCTTCACCCCAGCATCACGCACCGCCCTTAGATTCTTGGGAAACTGCTTCGGATTATGGGAAATGGAGTAATTCGCCAGCTCCAGAATCTGCGGAATACTCCGATAATTCGTTTCCAACCTGACCATCTTCGCCCCGGGGTACCGTTGGGGAAAACTGAGGATGTGCTCCACCTTGGCCCCCCGCCACGAGTAGATACTCTGCGCATCGTCCCCTACCGCCATCACCTGGTGATGCCCCCCACCCAACGCATCGATAAAGTCCGACTGTAGCCTGTTGGTATCCTGATACTCGTCCACAAGGATGTGTTGAAACCTCGCCCGATACCGTTCCCTCAACTCTCCAGGTTCCTCGATCAAGCGGAGGGAAAGCGTGAGTAGATCATCGTAATCCATCGCCATGCTGTCCCGCTTCCGTCGCAAATAAATCTCCCCTATTTTCCCAATCGTGTCCTCAAACTCCGTGAAATAACCGAACTGCCCCTTCAAAATCGAAGCACACGTCGTTCGATGATTCGCCGCCAAGCTGAAGATATCCGCCAAAACCTGCGGCTTGGGGAATGCTTTATTTTTTGGATCCACCCCAGCCTCCACCAAACTGGCCGCAATCAGATCCTCTGCATCCTCCCGATCGAGGATCGTGTAATCTCGTGAATACCCAACCCGATCCGCATGGCGCCGCAATAAGCGATTGCCCACGTGATGAAACGTCCCTCCCCACAACCGCGAAAGATCGTGCGGCAAAAGAAAAGCCACCCGCTCCAGCATCTGCTTGGACGCCTTGTTCGTGAAGGTCAGCAGTAGGATTTGTTCAGGTGCCACCCCGTTCTCCACCAACCACGCCACACGATAAGTCAAAGTCCGAGTCTTCCCACTGCCCGCGCCTGCAATGACGAGAATCGGCCCAGCGGGAGCGCTGACCGCCTCGAGCTGTTCTGCGTTCAACTCCTTCGCGTAGTCGATCGTTGGACCGCCCCCCGAACTGATCGGTTCCCTTAAAACGTATTCAACCGACACACTTCGTCCTCCATTGCCCCTTCATAAAGAGCCCGCCCCACAATCACCCCTTCCACCCCGCCCGCCT
>CAIVGD010000280.1 GCA_903905395.1 uncultured Verrucomicrobiota bacterium | reverse complement strand
CAAAGGACGCTTGCGGGTGCCGGCTAAAGCCACCCGCGAGGAGGTGGAGGCTTTGATCCGCCAACATCCTGAGCTGGAGAACTGGACCGGCGGCAAAAAGATTCAAAAGCTCATCCTGGTCCCCGGCCGGATTGTGAACCTGATCTGCCCATGAAACGCTGGCAATTACGGCGGCGGGAAAGATTCCTGATTCTGGCCATCGGCCTGGGGCTGGGCTTGGTTTCGTGCTGGATGTGGTTTCGTCACACGGCGTAACCCGTGGACAACAAGAGCCCTTTGGCCCATATTTTATTCATGCCCAACCTTCCACTGGCAGAGACGGTGCGAAAAATCCGGCAGTACGATTCGCGATTCTCACCCACCGCCTATGAATTTATCCGCCAGTGCCTCGATCATTCGATTCAACGTCTTGGCCGTTCCGGAGATAAAAAACCCGCACACGTCCGGGGCGGAGAGTTGCTCGAGGGATTCCGAGGATTGGCTCTACGGGAGTTCGGGCCAATGGCCAAGACTGTGCTGAACGAATGGGGAATCCAGAACTGCAGTCATGTGGGCGAAATTGTTTTTCAATTGGTCCAACACGGGATTTTGGGACAAAGCGAAACCGACCGGCCGGATGATTTCCAGGAGATTTGGACTTTCACCGAGGCCTTTGAGACCCCTTTCCAACCCAAGGCCCCTTCCCTGAAGGCGCCCTCCGTGGTCTGGCGTGCTCCTTCCCCCAAAAAAGCTTCGCCTCGGCGCAACCGGAAGCCCGGGTCGCAAGCCGGTTCTGGCAAACTGTAACGCAGGATTCTTTTTATGGCTGAAATCGAAAAAACCAACCCGGTGACGACCCCTGAACTGGCTCGTAAGTTCGTCCAGTTCGTAATGATTCAGGCGCAAAATATCCTCTACGTCTTGGGACGCATTCCCACCCCAGACGGCGAACGACTCCCTCCCAACCTCCAAGCCGCCAAGATGATGATTGATCACCTCGATCTCATTCAGATCAAGACGCAGGGCAATCTTTCCACCCAGGAATCCAAAATTCTCAACGAGGCGCTTCAACAGGTGCAACTTGCTTTTGTCGAAGCCAGCGGAGGAACTCCCGCGGGGATGATGCCGGATCGCGGACCTCAGGTGGATATGTCAGCTCTCGAAGAGGAAATGACTGGAGAGGAACCCGCAACCCCGCCCGCCACATCCGCCACACCCCCCACCTTCACCTCTCCTCCCACCGATACCACGGACGAGGAGAAAAAGAAGTATTACAAGAGCTACGGATAACTTTACCTGTTCGGCCTTCGCCTACTGCTTCGGTGCCGGTCCAAAGAGAGATCGAATCCCATTAAGAACCTGCCCCGCCGCATCGTTCCCCGAAGCTCCCCCCTGGGCCCCCGCCGCCCTCTCCAAAATCTGGGCTCCGGTGCGGACGAGATTCCTGGCCATCGCATCCGTTAATTTCTTCTTTAAATCATTGTCCGGTTGATCGAGCGTGCCGGAAATTTGAATCGGCTGATAAAGATAACCGTCCTTTTCCGTGCGAAAACACTCTCCTCCAGTCAGCGCGGACACCTTGGCCCCAAGGTTTTTATCCAACCCAAGATTCACCTGACCGCTAAGATTCTCACCCACCACCCGAACCTGTCCCTCCGCCCGCAACAAACCGGGGGCCTCGGCCTCGATCGAACTGATATCGTAGATTCCAGGT
>CAIVGD010000279.1 GCA_903905395.1 uncultured Verrucomicrobiota bacterium | reverse complement strand
TAAACTGTTGGGGCTGCGGTTTTCATTCTTTGACGACTTCGATTTGTTTGTCGATGACTTGGCCGGTGAAGCGATCGATCGCCACATGCACCCAGTAGCGCTGTTCGCCTTCGACCAAAAACTGGTCCAACCCGGTCGCCGACTGTTGGAACCGCCCCGTTTGCGCCACGATGTCAATCAGCAGGTTCCAGACGCGCGTCTGGCCGCTGTTGGCGAGCGCGCGAATCGATGTTTCGCGGAAACGCTGGATGTTCGCATCGGTTGAACCGGCCGTCAGAATGCTTGAAAGATCGGCGCTGAAACCATCGTAGGACGCAGGTCCGAAGGGAGGAGATGTGGTGGTTGCCGATCCGTCAGGGGTCATCCCCTGCACCCAGCAGCCCACCAGTTCGCTTACGTTGCGAAGCGGGCCTTTGCCTGCGGCGGCGCTCTGCGTTCTTGCGACCAGCGCACTGGCGATCTTGTAAGCAAGGGAAGTCGTGTCCCCGCCTGAAAGAGTTGACCCTCCGGCATTCCATTCGTCCTTGTATGCGCCGGCAAGGATTGCCTGCAACACTGGAGCCTGCCGTGTGTTCAGGTTCACCTTTCCGGCCACGAGGCTGTTGGCGTCGTCGGTGTCGTTGAGGCAGAACGCATCCAGCAACCCGGCAAAACCGCTTTCCGGGGTGAAAAAGTCGATCTGTTTGAAAGGCGTCCCGCTGAAGGCGTAACCCAGCTCGGCGACCGAGCGGAACGGGCGGTTCAGGATCATTGGGCGGCTGGTGTGCTGGGGGCCGTTTTGGGTCAGAGCCTGACCGGCGCAAGCGGTGCTGTTGCCGTAGCTGATGCATGCTGTAGCCGTGGGCAGCCCCACGGTGGTTGCTGCCGGTGCCGGCTTCGCTCCTGCTCCGGGCTGCACCCACGCCCCGGCGGCGCGCCGCACCACGCCGTCCGCGTCGGAATAGTAGTTGGCGCCGCTTGAACCGGCCGAGCTCGAAGTGTCGAAGTTTTTTCCGTCATCCTTAGCCAGCGGATTGTTTTGCGCGAAGATCCCGGGCCGGAAGTAATTGGGATTCCCCCACTTCAAGTATCCGGGATACCATCCGATGGAGGTGTTAAATATCCAGTTGTCAACACCCATGTCATAGTTGGCCGGGTTGGTTAAAGCGAACCCGGATGACACTCCCATGCGGGTGTTATTGACAACTCCCTCGGGGAGGTTCACCCAGCCGTTGGAGTTGTTGGGGGTAACGCCATTTGACCAGCTATACAAGCAGCCAAACCGGTTGGTGCGCGGTTCAAACGGCGCCGCAAAATCATTGATCCCATTAAAGAAAGCGGAACCCACGGACGCAAGTGAACCGTTCTCCTTGGCACAATCAGAGTATTTGTTGTCGTAGGTGAACCACTTGCCGGAGCCAGTCGGGTATTAATACTGGATTTTCACCCTTTGAAATGCATTCCAGGTCATGGCAATGTTTGACCCCGACGGGCCAACGACATAGTTTCCGGTGGTATAGGTGGTGCTGTTGCCCGTGGTGGTGCCCCCCCCCAACACATTGGTTGAATTGTCGGGAGGCTTCGTGTTGATCACCCACCGGACCGGGGCGACTCCCAAAAAGAACCCGATATAGCCCTGGGTGAGCGGATCGGGGAGAAGGCCGTTGATTGGCACGTTACTGTCCCGTTTGATCCCGCCATTCGCATCCAGAAACTGGGCCAGCGACGGCAGTTTGTCACTTGTTGCGGACAAGGTGCCGCTGGCAACCGCGTTCAACCCTGGCGCAGCCAGGTTGCTGCCCGTCGGTTTGTTCGGGCGGAATAGAAGGGTCGGTTCCCGGAAGAGCGCCGCGCCCGTGGAGTTCTGGGGAATAGAAAATGTCATGGCCGTGTTCGTCTCGGTCAAGGTCCGCTGCAGGGAAGCATAATTCGTGGTGAGCGAATGAAAGTCGGCGGGATAACCGGGCGAGAGTCCTGGCACGGCAGAGGAGGGGGTAAAGGATTTGCTCTGGTTAGTAGGATATGTTATGACGGGTGCCGGATTCAACACGATGCCGGGAGAGGGATTGCCACTCGAATCCGTGCAAGAACAAACGATTTGGAAGTTGGTGGGTGCCGGCGTGCCAAAGCTCAGTTGCGCATTGGGGGTGGCGTTGCCATCCCAGTCGTGAGGGTTCCAGATTTCGGGAATCCATATCAGCACGTGAACCCCGGTATCCTGGAGTTTGTAGGGGGTGTTCCCGTTCGAATCCACATAATCATTATAGTAAACAGCCGAATGATAAACCTTTGGTGTGGTGCCATCGCTCAGGGGGTTCGGGAGTTTGGCCGTGATGACCATGGGACGAATCCGGTCCAAGTAGGGGAGGTTTTCGATGCCCACGAAGTCCTGCGTATTTCCCGTGTTGGTCCAGTGGATCGTCGTCGGATAGCCGTCGGCATCAAATTGATCGATGATGTTGGCCCCGATCTGCAGCACGTGGTAGTCCACCGAGGAGTCGGTTGCAATCTGGGCCGCGAAGTTTAGTTGTATGGTATTTTTAATGGTGCTCGATTTCCCCAGCGCCCCTGCATTGATCGATGCCTTGAGCATTTCGAAGAAATCCGGCTCGCGGTTGGCTGCGGCAACCAGGCCTAATGTTCCGATGATTGGTTGGTCGAGGCTGTTTTTGATTCCATTGTTGTACACCCAGTAATGGTTCGTGGTATCCCATTTCAAACCGAAGTATTTCAGGATATTGGCGTCTGTCCCCTGCTGGAGCCAGGATTGGGAAATCCCATAGCTGTTTTCCAAGGCGTAGATATCCGCATCCGCCCCACCAGCTACAGGATTGGTGATATTGCGCGAGGCGCTTGGTCCTTGGTAGGTCAGCCATGCCAGCCGGTTCAGGTTGAAGCGTTTTTTCGCCAGAGGTTCGCCGATGACAGCCTGCGAGCCGTCATTGCGCGTAAAAGACGACAGGGCTCTTACGCCAAGAAACGTCGGGTTGACGCGGTTATCGCCCGTGGAGGAGACGAGCGCCGCAGCATCACCGCCATAGCAGTCGTTTCCTCCGGAAGAGGCGATAATTGTATTATTTCCACTTACAGTGCTGCTCCACGGGAGAATCTTAGGGGCGTTGGGATCGT
>CAIVGD010000278.1 GCA_903905395.1 uncultured Verrucomicrobiota bacterium | reverse complement strand
TGGCCCAGCTCCCACGATCTCCGGTTTAGGGAGGCCTAGGCCGACAGGAACCGGAGATCGACAAACCAAGACTTATGCTACAGCCTCAGATCAACGCTCAGACTAACTCTCCGGGTGGCTCGAAAAGGTGAGTCCTGTCACCGTTCTTGCCAGTTCTTCAATTGGGTTTAAAATGCATTATATGAAAGTAACTGCTGTCGTTCACAAGGCTGAAGAAGGCGGTTTTTGGGCAGAAGTTCCCTCTCTACCGGGTTGTCGCACTCAGGGAGAGACAATGGATGAACTAAAAGCCAACCTTCGTGAGGCGGTAGAACTTTATCTCGAAACCGACCCTTCCGGCCTTACCGCAGACAAAAACTCCCAGCTGCTTGAGTTGGCTGTTTGAAGCAGATTTCTGGAAAGGATTTTTGCCGTCTGCTGACTGATAAGGGTTGGTCTCTGGCTAGGATTAAGGGTAGCCACCACATATTTTTCAAGGAAGGGATTCGGGAGCGGATTGTGGTGCCAGTTCACGGAAACAAACCACTGAAAATAGGCCTGCTCAAAGCTCAAATGAAGATTGCTGATATCAAAGAATCCGATTTGTAACTGTTGTTTGATCGCTGATTCGTACTGGATCGCATTTCCGGTGCTCCCCACCCAATTCGGGAAAGGGGTCAGTCTGAAGAGGTAAAAACGGCTTTGAATTCATCGGGCCGCCGGGATTTGAACCCGGGACCCCTTCCACCCCAAGGAAGTGCGCTACCAGGCTGCGCTACGGCCCGAATGAATGAGGAATCGTACGCGAACTTGCCAGCCATCGAAAGAACAAAACCCCGTTAAGGGACTCAGGGATTCAAGACTTCGGCCTTTTAGCTGCCTGAACCCCCCACCCTTCCCTCAATGACGCCCCACACACACACACACACACCCACGAACAGCCTTCATCCTAATCAGGCAATCGATGTCATTCCCACGTTCTTGGGAATGTGAGAGCTTTCAACCGGATGGCTTGGCTCCATCTGCTGCGTCCAGAGATTTCGTCCCGCATCGTTCACAGGGTTGAACTTTCCACCGCCCCTCCAGAGCGGACACGATCTTGGGCGGGGGTGCCGGTTTGGGTTCGGCCATTTTATTTTCCCAGAGCTTTAGCCACTTCCCCTCCGATGTCGGCCAAAGTCTTGGCCACACGGACGCCGGCCTTTTGGAGGGCTTCGATCTTGGCCTGAGCCGTTCCCTTGCCCCCGGAAATAATCGCCCCAGCGTGCCCCATTCTCCGTCCCGGCGGGGCGGTGGCTCCGGCGATGAAGGAGATCACCGGCTTCTTCACCCGCGCGTGGATGTACTCCGCCGCTTCCTCCTCCTCCGATCCGCCGATCTCACCAATCATGACGATGGCGTGGGTATCGGGGTCTGCGTGGAGATATTCCACCGATTTCTGGAGTGTGAGCCCGTGGATGGGATCGCCCCCGACGCCGATGCAGGTGCTCTGACCAAGACCAAGATTCGTGATCTGCCAGACCGCCTCGTAGGTAAGCGTCCCGCTCCGCGAAACGACACCGACATGGCCCGGGCGGTGGATGTGCCCCGGCATGATACCGATCTTGCAGGCCCCCGGAGTGATGATGCCCGGGCAGTTCGGTCCGATGAGGACGCAGGAATATTCCTTTAGGGCGTGTCGGACGCGCATCATGTCCAACACGGGAATACCTTCGGTAATGGCCACGATTAACTGGATGCCGGCATCGGCGGCCTCGAGAATGGCGTCGCCGGCAAAATCCGGCGGGACGAAAATCATCGAGGCATTGGCGTGGGTAGCCGCGACGGCCTCGGACACGGTATCGAAGATCGGCACGGTGTTTTCGAACTTTTCCCCTCCCCGCGCGGGGGTTACTCCGGCGACGACCTTGGTGCCGTACTCCTTGCAGGCGGAGGCGTGAAAGGAACCGGTTTTTCCAGTGATGCCCTGCACGACCAGGCGGGTATTCGCATCGACTAGAACGGACATGGCTATTTCCCCTTCTTTCCGGAAGCTGCGGCGACCGCTTTCTCGGCGGCTTCCATCAATCCCTCGGCAGGAATGAGGGCGAGGCCGGATTCTTTCAGGATTTTGCGACCAGCATCGACGTTGGTTCCCTGCATGCGGACGATGATGGGGACGCGGGGCGGGGCGTTGTGGCAGGCGGCGACCATGCCTTGAGCTAGGAGGTCGCACTTGAGTATCCCACCAAAGATGTTCACCAGAATTGCTTTTACCGATGGGTCTCCCTGAAGAAGCCGGAATGCGACGGTCACCATCTGTTTCGAGGCACCACCGCCGACATCGAGGAAGTTGGCGGGACGGCCTCCGACCGCTTGGAGAAGATCAAGCGTGGCCATGGCCAGACCGGCGCCGTTGACCATGCAACCGATATTGCCATCGAGGCCGATGTAGTTGAGGTGATGCTCGGCGGCGGCGAGGTCGCGCGGATCCTCCTGCGAAGGATCGCTGAGAGCCTCGATCTCCTTGTGGCGAAAGATGGCGTTGTCGTCGAAGTTAAGCTTGGCGTCGAGGGCACAAACGTCCCCACCCTTGGTGACGGCGAGCGGGTTGATCTCCACTTGGGAACAATCCTTGTCGATGAAGAGTCGGTAGGCGGCGTGAAGTAAGCGGCAGGGAGCGCGGAGCGCGGTGGATGGAAACCCCAGGAAGATGCTGAGCTTGCGGGCCTGGTAGGGTTGAAGCCCTAGGCTGGGATGAACCTTCTCTCGGAGGATGGCTTCGGGATTTTTCTCGGCAACGGTTTCGATTTCCATGCCCCCCTGCCGGCTGGCGACGATGACGGGGCAACCGGAGGAACGATCGAGAACGATGGCGAGATAAAGTTCGCGGGCGATTTCGGTGGGTTCGCAAATGAGGACGGCGTGGACGGGCTTCCCCTCGGGACCGGTCTGATGAGTGATCAGGGTGTTGCCGATCATCTTGGCGGCGATGTCCCGGACCTGTTGCGGTGTTTTTACGAGATGCACGCCTCCCTTGAAACCATCCTGGAAGTGGCCTTTGCCACGGCCTCCCGCATGGACCTGGGCCTTCACCATGAAACTGCTCCAGGAGAAATTGCGGGCGATCGATTCCGCCTCTTCTGCAGTATGGGCGACGACCCCTCGTGGAACGGTGACCCCGGCCGCAGCCAGAAGTTCAGAAGCCTGATATTCGTGGATGTTCATGAAGATGAACAAATTGATGACAGGAAGAGTCGAAAAAAGATTCGTTTGAGTAAACTCACCAATTCCAATCTCACTCCTGTTTGTCTTCTTGAGAGAGAACCGGTTCCGCCACAGGTGGATTCAAGCTCATCGGGGTGCTTTTCTGTCCCGACCTCATACTCAGCGGGGAAAGTTCCTTGGAGGAGAAGCCGGTCAGATCTCGTTCCGTTTTGCTGATTTCTTTTAGCTCTGGACCGTCGGCAATGACGGAGGGCTGGATCATCACGACTAGTTCCCTTCGTTCGGTATCATCCGTTGTGCTTTTAAAAAGATTCCCCACCAATGGAATGGTGGAGAGAAAAGGAACTCCCGAAGATGTCTTTGAATCCGTCTGGCTGATCAACCCTCCCATCAAAATGGTGGAGCGATCCGGCACAATCACGCTCGTCGTTAGTTTTTGAGTGTCGATTTTAGGAACCGAGACGCCGCCCCCGATGGCAGTTTCACTGTTAACCCCCTTCGCCAACGTATCGTTGGTCTCGACGATCTGTAGGCTGATCTCTCGGGCACTGTTGATCAGGGGTACGACCTCGATCTTCAGCACCACATCCTGATACTGGATATTCGACTGCTGGGAACCGGAAGTGGTGGTGGCACTGCCCCCAGCCCCCAGCGTGGTCACGGTGCTGGTCGGGACGGCAATCTTTTGACCTTGAAAGATGGTCGATTTCTTGTTGTTGGCCGTAAATATTGATGGACGCGAAGCAACCCGAAATCGTCCGGTGGCTGTGAGGGCACTCACGTAAACATCCAGCGTGCTACCGATGAAGGCGGCCACCTGCATGCCTGGAAGGCCGTTGCTCGCGGCCACGTTGGCCAACTGCGCGAACGTGGCGGCCGACTGCATGAGAGGGGTGTTCGTTGTAATCACACTATGTCCCCCAGACACGGAATTGACCCCCGACTGGGAAGAGTTGGAAAATTTCTGCAGAATATTTACGGAAAAACCATCGCTATTACTGACAAGCAGCTGGCCGATCACGGTGGCCAGATAAACCTGCATCGGCCGCTTATCCAGTTTGTCCAAAATCGATTTCACCTTCAACTTCGCCTCGGGTTGGCCGATGACGAGAATCGAATTGGCCCGATTATCAGCGATGATCCTAGTCTTGCCGACAATGATGGATTCCGCCGCCGCTTGTTCCCCCGGTTCGCTCAGCAGATCGGTAGGGTTCGCCGTGGTGCCACTGGTTCCAGTCGTTCCTCCAGTCACTCCAGCACCCGTGCCAATCCCCCCGGTAACTTTGCGGGTGGTCTGCCCTGTACCCTTCCCTGCGGCCGCGTCCTCACCCTCCTCTTTCAAGAGATCAGCGAGAACCGGCAACATGTCCGTGGCCGAAACATAATTGAGCAGTTGCTCGTAGGGATCGCTGAGATCCACCGCAATATCAAACTCTTTGATCAATTTCTTAATATAATCCATGTCCATCGGCCGGCTGACGATCAGAATGCGATTCGTCCGAGTGTCCGGGATTAGTTGGATATCCCCGCTGAACAATCCCCCCTGTCCTCCACTGATCGTCACAGCCGTCCCGCCCGCCGCCGCCCCTGCGATGGTTGGCACTCCCGGTGGCTGGGAGGTCTGCCCTGTCGCCGCTTTGGCCGTGGTGCCGCTGCTCTTCCCCCCCCTGTCCTCCAAAAGTTGCTTAATTAGCTCCACCACTCGGTCAGCGTTGGCTTGTTGTAACTGGATAAACTCCGATTTGTTTTCCGGTGCAGGTTGATCGACCAGGTCCCGCACTTGAATCAGTCGCCGGATCAGGGTCGAGTTCTCCGTGATGAGGACCTGATTGGCCACGGGAACCGGCACGAGACTGCCGTACGGATGTAAGGTGATGAATTGCTCAAAAATGGGAATCGCATCCGCCGCCGCTAAATAATTCAACGGCATTACATAGGAAGCCACCACCTCCCCATCCGGAAGATCCTTCTCATCCGTAAAAAGAAAGACCCCCTCGCTCCGAGGGTTCTTCCCCCCCTGAGTGTTGATCACCTTCACAGAATTTTTATCCATTGCGATGAAGGCATAGCCGTTCAGAAGCAAGGTGGACTCAAGCAGGCGAATGGCTTCCGCTTTTGTTACAGGTTGGTTCAGCGTCAGGCTGAGGTTGGCTCCTCCAGCCAGCAAACTGGCGTCCTTAATTAGAATGACTCCCTTGAGTTTTTCGTAAACCAAAAGAAAATCGGCCACCGGATTATTGGGAAATTGTATGGTATCCGGGGAAATCATCTCCGATTCGGAAGCTCTACTTGCTTCCACAGATTTAGCCGTGGAAACGCCAGCGGGCCTAAAAGGAACATCCTGTGAGTACACTCGGCTCGTCCCTCCCCCAAGGGAGATCACCACCACAATGCCAAAGATCAGCCGAGATTTCATTTTTTCTGTATCTGCGGAATCGGAATCACCCGGCGCCGGATAACCGGGTTTTGCACCCCTGGTATCTGTCCTTTGCCCTGCGCCTGACCCAAGGTTCCGGGGACCTGTGGGACTGGCATGCCCGAGGGTGCGGGCGGGGCACCTACCCCGACAGTCGCTTCGTACTTCAAAGTCGCCGTCTCTGAACCCTTCTTCAATTGCGCCCGCATTTTTGTGGCGTCGCCGGAGGGGTCTTTATCTACTCTCACCAGAATCATTCCTTGAGCCGCAGGCGCCGGTTTTTTGCCGACGAGAATCCGATCCGGCTTCGTTTTGTTCGCCACCATCACAAAATCCTCCCCATCCAGCCGGACATAGCCTGTAAGAATGAGGTCTTTGGCAAAATCCGCCGCCTCCTCACTCGTCGAGGCTAGGGTAAAAGGAGATTTCTTGCCCAAAGCCGCGTAGCGAGAAATGTCCAAGACCTTGGGCAAACCCGAGCTGGTCTCGGTGATGGCAGGAGCTTCGACTACTGAAGGGGGGGTGACAGGCTGCATAACCCCAAATCCTACCCTCTCCCCAAGCAAGACGAGGAGAAGTCCGAGCCCGGTTGTGAAGAACTTGTTCACTGCTTTTTAACTCGGAAAAACTGCCCCACCTCCGCCTCCCCGGTCATTTTGGGTGGCTCAGAACTTAGCTTGAGACTTAACGCGGTCACGGTCACCCCGGTTTCTGGTTGGTAGAGTTGGGTGATCCATTTGGTAAACTGCTCCAAACTGCCCGTAAGTCTCATCCGGTTCCCATAGATCGTGCAAGAAGCCCCCGATTTGGCCGCCTGCAGATTTTGATCCTCAATCTTCAGCCCAGCCGCGGCGGCCGCACTCTGGGCCTTCTTCTGCAGTGCTGGCGCGGGATTCTCTTCCGGTGCCAGTTGTAAATTTTTCTCCAGCCACCCGATCTTCGGTGCCCACTGCTCTTTTTGTTCGATCCATGACTTCGCCTCGGCCAGCTCATCTGTCACCCGCACCAACTTTCGCCGGTTCACCTGATCAAGGCTCAAGCCCACCTTTAATCCCAGGATATGAAGGCCCGCCGCCACCGCCAGGATCAGAAACAAGGTTAGCTTTTTTTCATGGGGCGTTAGCGTTCGCATCGGTTCCTCCTTCCTCACCCTCCCCCACACCAGTGCTGGGGGGGATTCCTTCCGCTTGGAACTGGGCGTTCCCATTGGGCAAAAGCCGCGGCTGAGGGTGACGCCACTGGTACACAGCCAGCATCGGCTCCTTTTTCAGCCATTCGAAATATTTTTCCGTCTGCTCCAGATCCTTGCCCTCCCCCGTCAAAAGCAGGCGTTTGCCGTTGTAATCATAAGACGTCAATCTCACCCCTTCGATCTGGGGTGGATCCTTTTCAATGAGCGGGCGGGCGACCTGCCAGAGCAGTTCCAACGCATTCATCTTGGGATTCATCAGGGCTCCGGCTTCCCGCCAAGTCATCGACGCCTCCCGGATTTTTTCTGCATCAGCCGCGATGGTGGCCAGTTGCCGTTCCGTCATTTTTAACCGCACAATCGGAACCAGGAAATACGCCACCGCACAACAAACCACGAGCAGATAAATGGCCACCCCCGCTCGAATGGTTTTCTTCTTTTGGGCCTTCCCGGCTCCGGTCAGCCGGCGCTCCGTCAATACCGGGGGCTGGAGATCCCAAGGGACGGTCGGCAACCGGGGCGCCACCCTCGGCTCTATCCGCACGGGACAAGGTAGGAGAGCTAGAAACTCTGCCGCACCAGCTCCCGCCTCCTCGTCCCGAAGAACGAGCACGCCGAGCTCCTCCAAAATCCCCTCCCCGTCCATCTGAGCCAAAAGGGTGCCTATTTCCGCCGCCGCCTCCGCATTGAGCTCCCGCGAAAGCAGGGGTTGGGTATGCAGCCACTTGCCTCCCACATAAAAATCCATCACCCACCGCCCCAACTCCCGACGCAGTACTGCGCTGGCTCCTCCCCCCGATGCAGGCAAAACCCTACCCGCGATCTCATGCCGCCCCGCCTGTTCTAAAATCCAATCGTCTTCCAGTGGACCCGCCAGCACCGCCGTTGCTTCCAACTGCCGCGTCCCCGGTTCCTCCTGACCCGCCACCGCCACCCGTTCCGTGCGGATCGGTTCCATCGCCCAGACGGCAGCCTCCGGATCTGCCCCCAGCATATTCTTTTTCTCCAAAGCCAGCTCCGTCAGCTCCTTGGGCGAAGTCTCCTCCACCACCGGAATCCATAGGGGCACGGAGAAAATAGAGCGGGACGGAAGACAAATCACCGAACCTTCCGGAGCCTTGAGTTTTTGTGGATTCTCCGCGGGCCCGACGCAACGTGCCCCCCCGTTTTCCACACTCCACACCTCCCAGCCTTCCGATCCGGGAAAAACAAAGACCGGCCCCGTCGGGGGGTTTTCTTTTTCCTTCTTCGCTACTGTCGGCCGCTTTTTCATGGTTCCGTGTCCTCCGTCCAGCGTGCCTTGATCTGCGGAGGATTGCGGGAAATGAGAGC
>CAIVGD010000277.1 GCA_903905395.1 uncultured Verrucomicrobiota bacterium | reverse complement strand
TGGCCCAGCTCCCACGATCTCCGGTTTAGGGAGGCCTAGGCCGACAGGAACCGGAGATCGACAAACCAAGACTTATGCTACAGCCTCAGATCAACGCTCAGACTAACTCTCCGGGTGGCTCGAAAAGGTGAGTCCTGTCACGCAGGGCGCGAATGTAGGGACGGGCCGCCCCACTGGAGCTGGAGGTTGAGGACTTGAACTCGTAGGGTTCTAAGATGAACAAGGGAGGAGGGATCGGATCGAAAGAGCTTTTTGATAAAGCTAAGATGGTGACACCGGGTGGAGTGCATTCACCCGTCCGGGCGTTTCGTGCGGTGGGTGGAACACCGGTGTTCATGGAATCAGCCAAAGGGTCGCGGATGAAGGATGTGGATGGGAAGGAGTATGTGGATTATGTGGCAAGTTGGGGTCCGGCGATTTTAGGACATGCCCACCCCGAAGTGGTGGCGGCAGTGCGCGATGCGGCCGGGCGTGGAATCAGTTTTGGGACCCCACATGAAGGGGAGGTGGAGCTGGCTTCCCGAATTTGCCGACTGATTCCTAGTGTCGAGAAGGTACGTTTCTGTAACAGCGGAACCGAAGCCACGATGTCGTGCGTGCGATTGGCCCGCGGTTTTACAAAAAGAAACAAGATCGTGAAGTTTGCAGGCTGTTATCACGGACATAGTGACGCTCTCCTGGTGGCGGCGGGATCGGGTTCATTGACCCTTGGACAACCTGATAGTGCTGGGGTTACGACCGGGGCTGTTAGGGACACGCTGGTTATCCCTTTCAACGACCGGGATGCGGTTCGGGCCTGCCTGCAAAAATACGGGGGAGAGATTGCGGCTATTATATTGGAGCCGATACCGGCGAATGTTGGGTTAATTCTCCCGGAGGATGGATACCTGGCTTTCTTGCGGGCGGAGACGGACAAGTGCGGGGCACTGCTGATTTTTGATGAAGTGATGACGGGATTTCGGTTGGGTCTGGGCGGATCGCAGGGGATTTATCAGATCCGGCCAGATTTGACGGCTTTTGGTAAAGTGATCGGGGGTGGCATGCCGGTGGGCGCGTTTGGTGGACGAGCCGACATCATGGATCATCTCGCGCCGGACGGGCCGGTGTATCAGGCTGGAACGTTATCGGGCAATCCGATGGCGATGGCGGCGGGTATCGCCCAGTTGAGAATTCTCGAACGAGGCGGCGTGTACGAGAAACTCGAAGCGACCGGAGCGGCGGTGGAAAAGCTGGTGCGGGAGGAGTTGCAGTCAGCGGGACTGGCCTATCCGTGGGTGAGGATCGGCTCCATGTTCTGCCTCTTTTGTCGAACGGAGGGGGGAGTCGTTCGCAATCTGGTTGATGCTAAAAAATGCGACTGGGAGGCATATGCAAATCTCTTTCACGGTCTGTTGGAGAACGGCGTCTATTTTCCGCCTTCGCAGTTCGAAACCTGTTTCCTCTCCACGAGCCATGGGGAAGCGGAATTGGAAATTACCCGTCTGGCTTTGTCCAAGGCACTGCGTCGAAGGGCTTGAGGCCGAGGGGATCACAGGGCAGGGTTAATCCATGACGACGACTGGGACGAGTTTGCAGGACTATTTCGACCTCACGGGACAGAACCATGAGGAGCTGTTTGCGGGCGTGACAAACGCCTGGGAGGTTCTGCCCAGAATTGCGGGTTATTTAAAGAAGAACCTACCGAAAGGATCGCTGGCCAAAATCATCGGTTCGCCCGTGATTGGGGAAAATGTTTTTCTGGGGGAAGGCACGGTGGTGGAGCCTGGGGTTTACATCCGCGGTCCAGCTTGGATTGGGAAGAACTGCGAAGTGCGGCATGGGGCGTACATCCGCGAAAATGTGATTACCGGGGATGGTTGTGTGCTGGGCAATAGCTGTGAGTTTAAAAACTGCCTCCTGCTTTCCGGGGCTCATGTCTCGCACTTCAGCTACGTGGGGGATTCGGTGGTGGGACGGGATGTGAACCTGGGGGCAGGGGTGATCCTTTCCAACTACCGCCTGGATGGGAAACCCATCCGCGTACATCTGGCAGGGAAGGTGTATGAAACCGGTTTACGGAAGTTCGGGGCGATGGTGGGCGATGCCGCCTCTGTCGGTTGCAATGCGGTGCTGAATCCGGGGAGTTTGATTGCGAAGGAAGCGAGGATTCTGCCTGGTACGATTTGGTCGGGCGCTTCGCGATAGCGGGGCGGGTTTTAGGGGATCAATCTACGACACAGCGCGCCCTTTGTTCAGGACAGGCTTGTTCAGGGCAGCCCGCATCGCATCCTGACACGTTTTCAGCGAGTACTTCTCCCGCACGGCTCTAGTCCTTACTTCATTTAGGCCTTGCCGCATCTGACGGATACTGACCGGTTTTTGAAATAAGTTCACTCCCCCAAGTCGGTCTGCCCACTTCGGATCCAAGGGAACCTCCGCCTTCTCTTCCTCCAGCAGAAACACCGGAGTATTGACGCCCGCCTTCCTCAATTCCTCAATCCTTGTGATTCGACTGACCTCTTCCTTGGACTCGGCAGGCGGGATCAAATCACACACCAGCAAATCTATTTCGTTTTGCTTGAGGAGATTGGGAAGATCGCCCATTCCCTCAACGATCAGAACATGCCACCCGGACTGCTCCGCAATCCGCCCGATCACTTTAGCCAGAACTCCATAATGATTTATGATTAAAATGTTCATTTGTTTTATCTCTCCTGGTTAATTGGCGTTTTTAGGTGGGAGCATGGTTCGAAACAATACTTGCAGATCCAGAGACAAAGACCAGTTTTGGATGTAATAGAGATCGTAATTGATACGCTCCTGCAGTGATGTGTTTCCTCGAAGTCCATGGACTGCCGCCCAACCGCTCATGCCGGGTTTCATCATAAACCGGAGGCTATAGGCTGTCACGGATTGGCAGAAAGCCCCCACCAGTTCGCTCATCTCCGGCCGAGGCCCCACCAAGCTCATATCGCCCCGCAGGACATTCCAGAACTGAGGTAGTTCATCCAAATTCCACCTTCGCATCCACTGTCCGAACCGAGTACACCGAGGATCGTTGTCCGCCGCCCATTTCTGGGGGGCCTCTTCCTCCCCGGCCCGCATGGAGCGGAGTTTATAGATCCAAAAAGGCTTCCCATAAAGGCCGGCTCTTCGTTGCCGGATGAAGATCGGACCGGGGGATTCCATCCGAATCACCACAGCCAGAACCAGCATAATGGGGACGCATGTCACCATACCTACGAGAGCTACGAGAGATCCGACCACATCCACGAACCTTTTGATGATCCGAGTGGAAATTCGGCCGTAACGGATACCGGTCATGGACATCACTGGCAGCCCGGAAATCAGTTCGGCCTTTTGTTTGATGGACCAGAAGAAAGCGGCCGATGGGATGCACTCTAATTCAATTCCCAGCAAAACACAGGCCTGGGCCAGTCGACTGAGGGCTCCCCTGGAAAAGCAGGATTCATCCAGCGCGAGGCGGGATATGGGCAAGACCCAAAGTTTTTCCTCCAAATCCTTTAGCGATCCCAAACAAGTGTAGCCCACATCTCTCTGGGGAGAATCCGGCTCCTGAAAATATCCGATCACATTCTGGATCCGTCCCATCGTCTTGG
>CAIVGD010000276.1 GCA_903905395.1 uncultured Verrucomicrobiota bacterium | reverse complement strand
CGAGCGTGGGGTTCTCTTTTCGCAAAGCCCGGAGATTACTCATTTTCCGAAGCGCCTTTTGCTCGGCGAGATCTCGCACACTGCAGGTGTTCAGAAGGATCACATCGGCTTCTTTTTCAGAGGTCGCCCGTTCGTACCCGTGGTCGAGCAACTGCCGAGCCACCTGTTCGGAGTCCCGCTCGTTCATCTGACATCCGAAAGTCTTGAGAAAAACAGAAGGCATCAAGACACTCTGCCTCAAAAAGGTCCAACCGAGAATCCTGAAAGCTCCGCCGAGATGTAGGGGAACCTCGGAATTGAAGACTGTTGGCGGGCAAGATGCCCGCCCCACAATCGCTGACAGGTTCAAATTATAGAACGAATGTAGGGCGTCCATGCGTGGGCACCGTCCGAATTGAATTCTGGCGACGGTCCCGCTCGAAGCTTAGGTGGGGCGGTCTGTCCCTAGAACGCCTGTGTTGAATCTTCAATTTTGTTCGTCCAGCTAGGCGGCCTCGGAGATGCCGCCGCTACCTAAGCCATCAATTCTCAGCTCTTCTGATTTAAACTTAAACTATTCCCCCATCTTCCCATCTGCGATCTCCTATCTTCTCTTCTCCTGGCGGTCTTCCGCGTCCGCGGCCGCCCGCTCAACCGCTCGGATTTTAGGGGCCGAGCAGGGTTTCGGAGTGGAAGGTTTCTTTTCGCTCCGCCCAACTCATCCCAGCCAACCCCAACTCGAACAGGCCGTAGAGAGGAACAAACATCAAGGCGAGGTTGAAGGGATCCGAGGTGGGTGTGACGCAAGCAGCCACCACCACTAGAGCGACCACAGCATGGCGCCGATGTTTCGCCACCACCGCCTTCCGCAGAATTCCGAGACGAGCCAAGATCACCATGATGAGCGGCAGTTCAAAGGAGATCCCAAATCCCACGAGCATCTGCAAAACAAAATCGGTGTAGCTGGCCATCGTCCAACTCGTCTCAAGTCCCAGCCAACGGTTGAATTCCTGAAAAAATCGCAAAGCTCCCGGCAGGACGAGAAAATAACAGAAGCAAACGCCCGACAAAAAAAGAAGCGCTCCCACCGAAAAAGCAGGCAAGACCAATCCCCGTTCTTTTCTCTCCAATGCCGGCAAAAGATACTGCCCGATGAAAAAGAGCACGAAAGGCAGTGACAGAAGAATCCCCGCCCCGATCCCGATCTGCAATGTCACCGTCATCGGATCGGTCACCTGAAGGGCCAGCAGTGTGGGGGGAGTCGGATTGGGCAGGCCTGCCTGGGCCTGCGCCAAAGGCCAGCGTAGAATTTGCATGACTTGGTTGATCCCAAAAACTCCAAGGATGGATCCGGCGGCAATGGCTCCCGCACATTTCAGAATCACCCCGCGGAGATCCTCGATATGTTCCAGAAACGGTTTTTCGTTATCCTTCATGCGGTTTTTCTCCACCCGTGTTCCGTGACGATCGAGGGCAATGGAATATCGTGATGCTCCTGCGGTAAGGATTCCATTTCCTGAACCGCAAAAAAGAGTCCGGTCACCCAGGCTTCCCGCGAACGGCGAACCAGCGTTCGGTCATAATGCCCTCCGCCTCGGCCCAACCGCGCGCCAGTAGCCGTAAATGCCCGGCCGGGAATCAGAAAACCGTGAATCTCCCCCACCGGAATCCGAACCGACTTCTCGGGCGACGGCTCCCAAAGACTGGAAGACTCGGGAAGAATGAATGGCGGCATTTGCCACCAGGTCAGTCCCTCGCGGATATCGATTTTAGGCAGAGCCACCCGCTTGTCGGCCGCCCAAGCCGCCCGCAGAATCCCCCTCGTCTGCGGCTCGTCGGTCAAGGAAAGGAAGAGCGCGACCGTCCCGGCCTGTTGCCACTCCGACCTTGCCAGAACGCACTCCTCGATCCGCCGCGAGGCTTGGGTGCGGGCCGCCGCATCCATCTGGGCTATCCGCCCGCGGATCTCTTCCCGCAGGGCAGCTTTGTGAGGGGCGTTCATGAGATGGAAAGGATGCCCCAATTCGTACTTCCGGCCAATCCTCCCGACATGGTTGCCTCCCACCTCTTTTGCCACCATCCTTACTCTCTTGAGTCCCCGGGTCTCAGCGCAAAAAAAACAGTCTCCCCACCGCTTCATCACCGAAGTGCTCCTGCCCTCGCTTTTTTCGCGCAAACGCGGCCACCGCAGCGGGACACCGCCGATTTTTCCAAAACTGCGACATGGTCAGATCTGCATCACCTGGATCGGGCACGCTTCCTTCCTCATTCAGGGACCCCGGGGGAACATTCTTGTGGATCCCAACTGGGCCAACTGGCTACTCGTGGTCCGCCGGCTCCGGCACGCCGGTTTGCCGCACCACCACCTTCCCTCCATCGATCTGGTGCTCATTACCCACGCCCATTTCGATCACCTCAACCGCCGGAGTTTGCGACGGATTGCGGCGAATCAACCAATCGTCGTACCCGCCGGGGTGGGCGACCTCGTGCACGGGCTCGGTTTTGAAAAAGTCTACGAGATGAAATGGTGGGAACGCCTCCGCTTTCCGGGGGCGGCCGTCACCTTTGTTCCCGCCAAACATTGGGGGGCGCGCAAAGTCACCGACCAACACCGAGGCTATGGCGGCTATGTCATAGATATGGGCGGACGCACGATCTACCACGCCGGCGATTCCGGTTATTTCCCAGGATTTCGCGAAATTGGAAAAAAACTCCGCCCCGAGGTCGCCCTCCTACCGATCGGGGCCTATCACGGGCCGAAATTCGGCGAGAACCACATGGATCCTGAACAAGCCCTCCAGGCCTTCGGCGATTTGCGCGCCAAAGTTCTCGTTCCGATGCATTTTGGAACCTACCGCCTGAGTTACGAGCCACTCCACGAACCAGCTCAGCGCCTGATGAAGGAGGCCACCCGGGCCGGCCGTTTGGCCGACGTGCGTTTTCTGATCGAGGGGATGCCGACGCTATTCTAACCCGCCCCGCACCATCCAGCCAGGCCTGGCGGTGGGCCTGGCATAAGCCACAAGCCGGCCGCGGTGGGTGATAAAGTTAAAGAAATTCTTGGCATTGCCGCTCGGGGCGTTGGGGTCAAAAGTATAGACGTCCACCCCTCCTCCTCTCTCCCCATCCATCCGTTGGGACGAGCCGGCCACCATCGCCCGCCCATCCTTCTTCCGTCCGAGGTAAATCATGACGTGACTGATCGGTGGATACCGCGGGACATTGTAGGTCCACTCCCAAAAAAGAAGATCACCGCTCCTCATTTCGGCCAGGAGTTTCTCCGGGTCCACCTTTCCATCCGCGCGAAGGGGAACTTCCCGGACCTTCCCCTTTTTCTTCAAAGTCACGTACTGATCCGAGGCGGTTCGCGGCAGGTCGATTCCAAAAACCTTCCAGACGATGTAACGAACCGTGTTGGAACAGTCCATGGTGATGACATAGGGATGGCCGGGGGGTTGCCAGGATTGGGAATAGGAGAGGTCCTGCTGGGATAACCATCGGCAGGTCTCCACCAGTTTCTGGTGCTGCTCGGGCGTGACCGCCGCCGATGCAAAATCAGCCCAGAAAACCAGCAAAAGCCAGGGGAGGAACTTCCTCATTCGGTAATCTCCATTCCTCTTTTCTCCCAAATTACCGGCCCGCGGCAAGTATTCCTCAATTGAAGCTCTGGCTGAAAAAGTCCAAGCTAGTCGCCTTCCCACCATGCGGCACCCCTTCCTCCATATTTTGGTGGTGTTTCTGATTCTAGGCATTTTCGCCTGGTGGCTCATGAATCGGGTTTCTGTTTCGTCTTCCATTCATGACATTTTCGCTAGTGAAGGAGAAACTGCGATTCAACCCGAACCCACTCCTGAGGAGCAGGAAATGAAATTCATGGAAAAGGCAATTGCCGAACTTCCCGAACCTCCCCAGGAACACGCCCCCCAAGTCGCCGCCCTTTTAGCTAGGCTCCAAGCCCTGCCCCCCATCCCCTTCCTCTTGGAAGAGGCGCGAAAAAGGGACGCCGCCACGCCAGAGGGCCAAGACCCAACCCCCTGGAGCAGTGCCGAACTCGCCGCCCTCGCCGAATTTCGCAGGAACTTTTTCTCAGCTTGGGAGGATTTCTGGTCCGGACCTGAGCCCGATTGGACAAAATTTCCCGATTCCACCCTGTTTTTTCGCCAGAAGATTATGTCTTTAGTGTCAGAGGACCCTTACAAAATGGCATTGTACAATCCTAGTGCTAGGGTTTCTGCTGGTAGCGAGTTTAGTCCGGAATTGGAATTTATCCTTCGGCTTGCTCGGCAGTTGCAAGGATTAGGGGCTCTGAGGTTTGGACATTGGTTTTCCAGCTGGACCTTTTCTGACGGCGTCGGTCTGACAAAAGGTATAACGACTGAAATCATCAGCCACAAAGAGGCCTGGGTAGGTGAATCCAATCCGCAGACTCTCCGCGAGCTCCGGCAGTTGGCCCGGCCTCCGCCGACCGTCGAATCCATCCGTCGGGGACTGGAATCCGACCATGCGCTTTTTCTTCGAGCCTCTTTTTATCTGGATTCCCTACCCGCCTCCACACCCGCGCGGATCGGCCTCGCGCGATATCTGAATAGTTTCGAGGAGGCAAATTGGTTTTTACCCGACGAAACCGCAAATGCCCGTGAGCTGGCGTCCTATCTGCGCCGCGATGCAGACCAGATTCTTGGACTGGAACAAAAAACTTTTCTTTCCGCTCCGGCTTGGCGCCAATGGCTTTCGGGAAATCCCCGGGCGGGACTCAGCCCCACATTGGCAAAATCCCTCGATGGGTTTGAAGATTTCGAAGAAGTCCGGATTAAATATCAAGTCACCCTCTCTTTATTGGACGCCACCATCGCTTATCGGGAGGGAGGGTTGAACGCCGCAACGAAAATCCCGGATCCCGCCCAGCCAGATTCCTTCCTTCAAGTGGAGCAAACGGAATCTGGAACTACCATCACCTCGTCCTATCAGGAATCGTCCGAATCCGAACCATTCTCCATCACTCTCCCAGCTGAAACCCCATCCCCATAAGCCCGGGGTCAGAGGTCGATAAGGCATTCCGAGCTTATCCATCCAGCTAGGCGTCCTCGGAGCTGTCGCCGCTACCTAAACTTCGAACATCAAGGCTGAAGACAACTGTGGGGCGGGTGTGCCTGCCCTACAATCGCACACAACTTCCCCTCTGACTTCAACTTAATCTTAAACTGGCAGTCCTCCGCGTCCCTTAACCCCTTTTCCCCCGCACCTCTTCAAAATTCAAAATCAAAAATCATCCACCCCCATGTCTTTGTGGAAAAAAAATCCCGAAAAGTAAAAATTTTGCTTCCATCGGATCTTCTTTTATCATATTCTTTTTAAGAACACACATGAACGCGTGCCCGACCAATCATTTCATGACCAACTGCCTTCCCAGAGGATAATCCATGAACAAAATCGAACAATTTTCCCTGCTTCTGTATGTATTCGCCTTCGCTATTTTCGCGGGCTACCAGGTCATTTCCAAAGTCCCACAGCTTTTACACACCCCCCTCATGGCTTTTACCAACGCCATCTCGGGCATCTCTCTGGTCGCATCGCTTATTATCGCCGGAGAAGGACGAAGTCTGACCAGTTCTATCTTGGGCATGGTCGCCGTTACTGCGGCCATGATCAATGTGGTCGGCGGATTTCTGATTACCGATCGAATGCTCAAAATGTTCCGTAAAAAAGACAAGGCTAAACCCTGAACGCCGAGCTTCTATCCGGCGGTGGCATGAACGTGCGGCAGATCATTTATCTTGCGACACTTTTTGCCGCGTCGCTTTTGTTTCTCTTCGGCCTCCTAGGCCTGTCCCATCCGCGCTCGGCCCGGCGTGGCATGATCATGGCCGCATTCGGCATGCTCATCGCCGTTCTCGGAACCTTGCTTCACCAGCGTATCGTCTCGTACGAATGGATCATCGGCGGGCTTGTCGTAGGAACCATCATCGGCATCCCCATGGGTCTGTGGATCCCGATGACGAAGATGCCGGAACGAATCGCGCTTTCCCATGCCTTCGGCGGACTGGCCGTGGCACTGGTAGGGGTCGCCGAGTATTATAATTATCACAATGAATTATCCAGTTTCAACATGGGTGCCATCGGTTTTGAAGTTCTTTTGGGAACGGTGACATTCACCGGGAGCTTGATCGCCTTCGGCAAACTGCAGGGAATCCTTTCGGGCAGGCCGCAGACTTTCCGAGGGCAAAACCTCATGAATTTCATTCTGCTTGGCGTCGCCCTTTTGATCCTGATTTTTCTCGTTGTCCAGCCGACGCAACAGGCGGTTTTCTACGCGCTGACTTCGATAGGACTTCTTTTGGGAGTTCTTCTCGTTCTTCCCATCGGTGGGGCGGACATGCCCGTAGTGATCTGTCTTTTAAATTCCTACGCCGGTCTTGCGGCCGCGGCCACGGGATTCGCCCTGAACAACCCCGTGCTGATCGTGTGCGGATCTTTGGACGGCGGCTCTGGTTTTATTTTGGCTTTGATCATGAGCAAAGCCATGAACCGTTCCTTCCAAAACGTTATTTTTGGCGCATTTGGAGCCGAGGTTCACGAGCCAAAATCAGCGGATGCGGGGGGCGCACCCATCCGGGAAGGCACCCCTGAGGATGCCGCAGAGCTTCTTAAAATCGCTAATTCCGTCATCATCGTGCCCGGTTACGGAATGGCCGTGGCGCAGGCCCAGCACGCAGCGTGTGATCTGGCGGCTATTTTGGAGAAGAACGGAACGCCCGTTAGGTACGCCATCCACCCCGTGGCGGGACGCATGCCCGGCCACATGAACGTTCTCCTGGCTGAGGCCAATGTTCCCTACGATCAGCTTTTTGAGCTGGAAGCGATCAACGATGATTTTCCCAGGACGGATGTTTCAATCGTGGTGGGCGCCAATGACGTGGTGAATCCCGCGGCTAGGAACACCCCCGGAAGTCCGATCTTTGGCATGCCTATTCTTAATGTGGATCAATCCAAAGCCGTCATCGTTCTGAAACGCAGTATGAATCCAGGTTTTGCCGGGATCGAGAATGAGCTTTTTGTACTCCCCAACACGATGATGGTTTTCGGCGACGCCAAAACGACGCTTACCAAGATCACCGCCGCGATGAAGCAGGAATAGGATCTAAGGAGGATACAAGAACATGCGTGTTGGCATTCCAAAGGAAATCGGGGCTAACGAAACCCGTGTCGCCGTCACCCCCGAAACGACCGCTAAAATGGTCAAAGTCGGTTTTTCTGTTTCGGTCGAATCTGGCGCCGGCAGCATCTCTTCCTATTCCGACAAGGAGTTCGTTTCGGCAGGTGCCAAGATCGAATCCGACGCCGCATCGCTTTATGCCGCATCCGATGTGGTGCTTAAAGTTCGCAAGCCGGCACCAGAAGAAATTAACCTTCTTAAGAGCGGGAGCATTCTAGTCGCTTTTCTCCAGCCTTTTTCAGATCCGGGTCTTGTGAAGGCTTTGACTGAGAAAAAGATCACGGCTTTTTCCATGGACCTTGTTCCGCGGATCTCCCGCGCGCAAAAATTGGATGCCCTTTCTTCTCAAAGCAATGTCGCTGGCTACAAGTCCGTTATTCTCGCGGCAAACACACTAGGCACCATGATGCCCCTGATGATGACGGCCGCAGGAACGGTGACGCCGGCAAAAGTATTTGTCATCGGAGCGGGAGTCGCAGGGTTGCAAGCCATCGCGACGGCCCGGCGCCTGGGAGCTGTCGTGGAAGCGTTCGACACACGGCCTGTTGTTCAAGAGCAAGTCGAGAGTCTCGGAGCTAAATTTGTTTCCCATAAAGCGGCAGGGGGAGAAGACAAAAAAGGGTACGCGACAGAGTTGAGTGCCGATGAACAAAGGATCGAATCAGAGCTTTTGGCCAAGCACGTGAAGGGGGCTGACATCGTGATCACCACCGCCCAGGTCCCGGGAAAACCGGCGCCTAGACTCATCACCGAGGAAATGGTCCAGGCGATGAAACACGGATCTGTGATCGTCGATCTGGCTGCCGAAGCGGGGGGCAACTGCGCCCTGACACAGGTGGGCAAAGAGGTGATCCACGGGGGTGTCAGAATTCTAGGGCCACTGAACCTCGCAGGTCAGATGCCCCGTCAGTCCAGTCAGTTGTATGCGAGGAATATTTTTTATTTTCTGATGGAAATGGCCAAAGAAGGAAACGTTACAATCGATCTGGCCAACCCTGTTTTAAAGGAATCTCTGGTCACCAAAGACGGTCAGATCAATCTTCCCAGCCTAAACAAATAATCTGACGGACGGGCGTTTGCGTTTTATTTCTGAAACGTTTCGTTCAGG
>CAIVGD010000275.1 GCA_903905395.1 uncultured Verrucomicrobiota bacterium | reverse complement strand
CTTCCGCACGAGGTCTTGCAGAGCCGTGATGATCACAGCGGTCTTCGTCTTGTGCTGGGAAACCTTCATTGCCGCTTGCACAAGCACGTCAGGCAAGTCCAGCGTCGTTCTCATCGCTCCTCCATTCTGTATGCACTCTAATCGCCCTTGATGCATATAGGATATGCTCTCCGCCTCGTCATGTCCATGTCTTTTATGCTGCTAAAACTTTGTTGGGTTGATCGCCGTTTCGATTACTGCCTCGTACTACGGTGAAAATACAGGTCCCGACAAGGGCTGCGAACATCACAAGCCCGGCGCCAAATTCAATGGTGCGAAGATGCTTCCAAGGAAGCCATTGACCGAGATTGTTGTGTTCGCCTGCCCAAAGTGATGAATCAATGGGATGCACATGCACAAATGAGTCCACGATGAGGGAAAGAGCCACCACCGCGACAACGACAATAAACATCTCTGCGATTGTGATCCTTCCTTTCAATTTATCTCCTCAACCACAACGAATAGCGCGGCCGTTTTATCCTGTGTGCAAGATTCATCACATCACCACGTCGGCGGGGCGGCCGCACTGGCGACAGGCATGGTTGACGATACCGACAATGCGCGTGGTGTACCCCTGCCGGACGATCAGCTCCCGGGCACACTGCGGACAGAGCGTGTTTTGCCCCGCGCTCGTCATCACATTGCCCATGTAGACGTAGGCCAGGTCCCGCTTGCAGCGGGCAAAGGCGCGCTCCAGCACGGCCGTCGGCGTGGGCGGGAGATCCATTTTGTATTCCGGGTGATAGGCGCTCAGGTGGAGCGGCGTCTCCTGCCCCAGGTTGGCGGCCATCCAGGTTGAAAGCCGGCCAACCTGCTCTGCGCCGTCGTTCAACCCGGGAATCAGCAAGTTGGTGATTTCCACGTGACAGCCGGAGGCCACCGCCTGCCGCGCAAACCGCAGGACCGGCGCCAACGCGCCGCGGCACTGCTGTTTATAAAAGGCATCGTCCATACTCTTGATATCAATGTTCAGCGCGTCAATCAGCGGCAACAGCTCCGCCGCGGGCTTTTCCTCGATAAATCCATTCGTAACCAGCACATTCAACAGGTCCGCCTTGCGCGCCAGCTGCGCGCAATCCCGCACAAACTCATAATTGATGAGCGGCTCGTTGTAAGTATAGGCAATGCCCGGGGAACGCTGGTCCCGGGCGGCCTGCACCACCTCGTCCGGCCGGAACGATTGCGCTTGCGCGTCAACGGCCTGGGAAATCTGCCAGTTCTGGCAGAACCGGCAGGCAAAGTTACAGCCCCAGCCGCCGATGCTGAAAATGGCGCTCCCGGGATGGAAATGGAACAGCGGCTTTTTCTCGATCGGGTCGTTATGCAGGGACGAGAGCAGACCGTACCCCTCCGCCACCAGACTGCCAGCAACCACCCGCCGAATGCCACACAAACCGGTTTTCTTTTCGGCGATCACGCAGTGATGCGGACAAAGCTCGCATTGAATTTTCCCTGACTCGGTTGTTCGCCAGAACGCCGCGCTCTTCATTCTCACCTCCATCACTCCTTAAGCGCATGATGAG
>CAIVGD010000274.1 GCA_903905395.1 uncultured Verrucomicrobiota bacterium | reverse complement strand
GGAGGTTATGACATTCCCAAGAATGTGGGAATGACGCATGGTGGGCAGGGAGTGAGGAGGTTATGACATTCCCAAGAATGTGGGAATGATGTGGGTGGTGGGTTTTGGTGGGGATTGCGCGAAGGTCGGGTCTTTCAAGAATGGGGCAAGTGGCTAGATTGATTGGATGGCGATTTGGAAATTTGAGCCGTTGCCGCAGGAACGAATCTGGGGAGGGAGGAGCCTCGAGGAGAAATTTGGGCGGGTTTTGCCGGCCGGAAAAAAGATCGGGGAAACGTGGGAACTGGTCGATCGGCCGGAAGCGCAGTCGGTAATCGAGGGAACCTGTCAGACGCTTGGCTCCGTTTGGGCGGGGCCAGATCGAAAAAAGATTTTCGGAACCCGCGCTCCGGACGCGCCCCATTTTCCCATTCTGATCAAACTGCTCGATGCGCAGGATAAGCTCTCCCTGCAAGTGCATCCGCCCGCGGAGATGGGCAAAGAATTGGGCGGGGAACCCAAGACGGAGATGTGGTTTTTTCTGGAAACGAAGTTAGGGGCGGACATTTATGCGGGACTAAAAAGAGGAATTCGAAAAACAGAATTCGAGAACGCCTTGAAAAACGGAACCGTGGCGGGATGTTTTCATCGGTTGGTTACGGAGGCGGGCCAGGCGATGTTTTTACCGTCGGGACGGGTCCATGCGATTGGGGCGGGGAATTTGATCTTGGAGATTCAGCAGAATTCCGACACGACATACCGGGTTTATGATTGGGATCGGAAGGATGAGACCGGAAATCTGAGAGCGTTGCATGTGAAGGAGGCGTTGGCTTCGATCCGCTGGGACGATCATGAGCCGGCTTTTGTTCAGCCGAGGGGCGAGCGATTGCTGGCCTGTGACTATTTTAAGATCACACGCTGGTGGTTATCGCGTGGTGAGATTCGGGAGATGGTGTCGGATGCACGCACGTTCAGGTATCTGTTTGTGGCGGATGGGAAAGTGAAGGAGGAGGAGAGTGGCGAGGAGTGGGCGAAGGGGGCGGCTCGATTCATCACTGCGAATCATGAGTCGGTGATTCTGCATGGAGTCGAGGAGAGCACGGTGGTTCAGGTGGAGTTTCCGTAATCGAAATTATCAAACCGGGAAGAGAACCCACCGGTTTCTACGGGCGAGGTTCTGTTGCTCCTCGTCGAAAGTGACCAGCCGGGCCTCGGGAAGAATTCAGGTAATCCGGGAGAAGGCGTAGAGGTGGGCTGCATCCGCGACCTGGAGCATCCAGGGATGGTTTTGTTTTTGGATTTCGCTCCATTCATGGGGAGGAACGTGCTTTCCGCGTGCCAAAGCCGTTTCCGTTCCCATCGTCACCAGCCCCAGGCAAAAAAAACCCAACGCCCGATGAAAGGCGAGCAAGGCTTGGGAAAACCAGACCATTCGCAATGGGGATTGCCTATGCCGGTCTGAAATCGACCTGGCGTTTGGGAATGTCGATTTTCAGAACGGCGACGCGGAGATGGGTGCCGGCGCGGTAGGTTTTGCCGGAGCGGCGTCCGCGCAGGGATCGTTGGGCGGGATTGAAGGAGAAAAAGTCGTCCTTGATGGAAGAGACGTGGATCAGCCCGGAGAGGAGGAAGTCGGGAAGTTCGACGAACATGCCGAAGTTGGTCACCTCGGTGACGACGGCAGGGAAGGTCTGGGTGGCATTTGGGCCGGCCTGCATTTCTAGGTATTCGAGCAGTTTCAATTTTTTGGATTCTTGCTCGGCCTCGGCGGCGGTTCGCTCCGTGCGGGAGAGGTGCTGGGCGAGTTGTTCTAGGGATGAGGAGGATGTTTTGGAGGCTCCCTTGGGGTGGGCGAGGGCGCGGTGAACCAGAAGATCGGCATAACGACGTATGGGGGAGGTGAAATGGGTGTAGTGGGATTTAGCCAAGCCGAAGTGGCCGAGGCTTTTCGGGGAGTAAACGGCGCGCTTTAGGGAACGGAGAAGGCCGATCTTGAGGGCGTAGCCGTCGGGCCGTCCTGGAAGAAGTTTGAGAATTTTTTGAATTTCGCCCCGTTGGGTGAGGTCGCCAGCCTTGACGCCGTGTGCGATGAGAAGTTCCCGGTATTCCAGCAGGCGGGACTCTTCCGGCGTTTCGTGGATGCGGTACAGGGCGGGGCGATTTTCGTGGTTTAGGTGGCGGGCTACGGATTCATTTGCCAAAAGCATGAACTCCTCGATGAGTTGGTGGGATTCGTCGGTGGATTCTTTTTCAATCCGGGCCGGCCTGCCTTGAGCATCGAGGATGATTCGGAGTTCTGGAAAATCGAGATCGAGCGCGCCCGCATCGAAGCGGCGACGACGAAGAGCTGAAGCAAAGTGCCAAGCCCGTTGGAGAAACCGATCGAGGTCGTCTTGGGCCGGGCGGCGGAGGCGGAGTAAAGCTTCGGCGTAGGTGAGGCGATGCCGGGAAAGAATTACGGACCGCGCGAAGCGGGTGGTGCCGGCTTTGCCGTCGGGACCGATCCTGATGAAGGCGGAGTAGGTGAGGCGCTGTTCGTCTGGACGGAGCGAGCAGAGTCCATCGGAGAGGCGGGGCGGGAGCATGGGGATGACGCCGTTGACCAGATAGACACTATTGGCGCGGCGGCGCGCCTCGTGATCCAGTGCGGAGCCCAGATGGACGTAGTGGGAGACATCGGCGATGTGGATTCCGACTTCCGCATGGTCCCCGGGAAGTTCGCGAAGGGAGATGGCGTCATCGAAGTCGCGGGCGGTATCAGGATCGATGGTGATTACGAATTCCCCGCGGAGATCTTCGCGGCCGGTGGGCCGGTCGGGAAGTTGGACGGGGGGGAAGGAGGAAGCCTCGGCCAGAGCCTCGGATGGAAATTCGGAAGGAAGGTCAAATTTTCGAATGATGGAGAGGATGTCGATGCCTGGGTCGGTGGCTCGGCCGAGCCGTTCGATGATGATGCCCTCCGGATTGGTGTGGCGGTCTTTCCAATCGATCAGCTTGGCGACGACTTTGTCTCCAGGCTGGGCGGCTGGGGTGCCTGCGGTGCCGGGCGCGGGCACATAAAGGTTGTGGAGGAGGCGGGGGTCGTCGGGTATCACGATAAAGAATCGCGCGGTTTTCTGGAGGGTGCCGACGATCGTGGCGGTGCGGCGCTCGAGGATGCGGAGGACGTTTCCGCGCAACCGGTCTGGGGCGGTGATGCGGCGGCCGCGGGATGGGGCGGGCGCGGCACGGCGGTCGATGCGGGCTACGACGAGGTCGCCGTGCAGTGAGGTGCCGGTGTCTTCGGCTGCGATGTGGAGGTCGGGAGAGCCGTCGGGAGGGACTACAAAAGCGAATCCCTTGGCGTGAAACTGGATGGTGCCGGTGACGAGATCGGCCGAGTTAGCGGAGATCCAATGGTTCTGCCGGACGCGGGCCACGCGGCCTTCTTTTTCCAGAAGGGTCAGGGTGTGAATGATCGACGCCTGAGAAGCGCGGAGGCGCTTGGAGAGGGTGGGGGCATCGAGGGGGGTGGCTTTTTTGCCCTTAAGAAGGGCGAGGATGCGATCTTGCAACTGGCTGGCGGTGGACATGGTCTTTAGGGCATAGTGAAAGGGTCGAACAATGAACATCCTATTTGTGGCAACTGAACTGGCGCCCCACGCCAAAGTGGGAGGCTTGGCCGATGTGATAGCGGCCCTGCCCATGGCCTTGGCGAAGGCTGGGCACGGGGTGAGTGTGGCGGTGCCGCTTCACCGGGGGTTGAGGCTGTCGGGGGAGTTTCGGCGGGCGAAACTGGAGCTAAACGTGCCCGCGGCGGATCGGTTGTGGGGCACGAGGGTGTGGGTTGGAGAGCGGGGAGGGGTCGCGCTCTTCGGGATCGAAAGGGACGAGTATTTCGATCGACCTCATCTTTACGGCGATGGGGGGGCGGATTATCCAGACAGTCTGGCGCGTTTTAATTTTCTAGCTAGGGCGGCGGTCGAGTTGGCCCGGCACATCGAGCCGGCGCCCGAGGTCATTCATGCGAACGACTGGCATGCGGCCTTGGTGCCCGCGCACGTTCTCGCGCTGGGCCTGCCGATCCGGACGGTTTTCACCATCCATAATTTGCGGTATCAGGGGGAATATCCTGCCGGCGAATTTGCGAGCCTCGGATTACCGAACGGGATGTTCCGACCCGAGGGGTTGGAATTTTACGGGAAGCTAAACCTCATGAAGGGGGCGATCGTCATGGCGGATGCGGTGACGACGGTGAGTCCGACTTACATGAAGGAGATCCAGACAGAAGAGCATGGCTACGGATTACACGAGGTCCTGCAGGCGCGGGCGAAGAATCTCACCGGAATCCTCAACGGAATTGACGAGGAGGCGTGGAATCCTGCGAAGGATGTCGAGTTGAAGAAGAATTTCCGGGCGGGCGCGCTGAAGGGGCGGGAGGCGTGTCGTGTGGCGTTGGAGCAGGAGATGGGGTTGGAGCCGGCAAACGGCCGCCCAATTTTCGGGATGGTGACGAGATTGGCTCGGGAGAAGGGGATGGATCTCGCGCTGGCAGGGGTTGGGGAGTTGGTGAAAAAAGGGGGGCGGTTGGTCCTGCTGGGGATGGGAGAGGCTGGGCTGGAGAGCGAGGCGAAAGCGCTGGTGAAGAAATATCCCGGGCGGGTGGCTGTTAGGATGGAACATCACGAGGGACTGGCGCGGAGGATTTTCGGAGGGACGGATTTTTTTCTCATGCCGTCCCGGTACGAGCCGTGTGGGCTTACCCAGATGTATGCGATGCGGTACGGGGCGATTCCCGTGGTGGCGGACACGGGCGGCCTGCACGACACGGTGGAGGAGTGGAACCCGGCCAATAAATCGGGCACGGGATTTCTTTTTAATCCCTCCGCACCCAAGGCTTTGGATGGGGCGGTGGATCGAGCCTTGGCGTTGTGGGATGAACCAGCGATGATGAATGTGACCCGTCGAAACGGGATGAAGATGGAGTGGGGCTGGGGTGCGGCGGTGCCGGCCTATGAAAAAGTCTATCGCTCCATAGACGGGTAAAGGATTGAACCGAAAGGAAGAAAAATGCCGGAACTAAGAAAAGATCCTGTGGGAGGACGGTGGGTTGTGTTTAGCCCGGAGCGGCAGATCCGGCCGCAGAGGTACCATTGCGTGGAGATGCCGGCGACGAGACCGGAGGAGGATCCTTTTCTTGAGGGGCACGAGGCGTACACCCCGCCCGAACTTTATGCGATCCGGCAGAACGGGGTGGCACCGAACGGGCCGGGATGGCAAGTGCGGGTGGTGTCGAACCGTTTTCCCGCCCTACGGGTGGAGGGCGATTTAGACAAGGAGGCGGTAGGGTTTTACGACCGGATGAACGGGATCGGGGCGCACGAGGTGATTGTGGAGACGCCGCATCCGAATTTGGTTTTGGAGAAGCAGAGCTTGGCGGGAGTGACCCGGGTTTTGGAGGCGTGCCGCGCCCGTATGATAGACCTCTCCAAGGATACCCGGATGCACTATGCCCTCATTTTCAAAAACCACGGCCCGCGGGCGGGGGCGACGTTGCCTCATCCCCACACCCAGTTGATCGCGATGCCGGTGACCCCGATCGTAGTGAAGGAGAAGCTGGTGGCGGCGAGGGCTTATTATATGGGGAAGGATCGGAATCTCTTTGAGGACATCCTGAAAGCGGAGCGAAGAACAGGGGACCGGGTGGTGTTCGAGAACGACGGGTTCACGGTTTTCTGTCCTTTCGCGAGTCGGTTCCCATTTGAAACCTGCCTGATGCCCCGGCGGCAGTCGGCTGATTTTCAGAATTCCAGTGATGGAGTTTTGCTTTTGCTGGCGGAGGCGATCCAGCGTGTTCTAGGAGCGTACGCAAGTGCGCTTAATCAACCGGACTACAATCTGATCCTGCACACGGCCCCGTTCCGGCGGAGTCGCCACCAGGATGCCTGGACGACGCTCGACGCCGATTTCCGCTGGCACATTGAGATATTACCGCGACTGACTGAGGTGGCGGGCTTTGAATTTGGCACGGGCTTTTACATAAACCCGACCCTGCCTGAGGAGGCGGCCAACGTTTTGCGGGAGGCGGTGACGAATGGCTGACCTCGCCATCCTCTGGCATTTTCACCAACCTTCCTATCTCGATGCGGCCACCGGGGAGGTGATGATGCCGTGGGTCCGGTTGCATACCGTTGGGGGGTATTCGGACATGGCGGAGATGGCGCGGCGACATCCGGGCGTGAAGCTGAACTTCAACCTCACGCCGGTGCTGGTCCAGCAGATCGAGCAACTGGCGGAGGGGAAAGTGCGGGATCGGTGGGGGGAGTTGGCGAAGAAAGATGCGAAGGAGCTGACGGAAATTGACCGGCGGGATTTGCTAGAACATTTTTTCAAGATCAACTGGGCGACGAGCGTCAATCCCTATCCCAGATACCGTGCGCTTCTCGATCTGCGGGGGCGGAGGGTGGGCGCGGCGCAATCGCCGCAGAATGTGAAACGATTCAAGGAGGGCGATCTGAGGGATCTGCAGGTCTGGTTCAACCTGAGCTGGTGCGGGTTTGCGGTGCGGCAGAGGTATCCGGAGTTGGGCGAGATGATTCGCAAAGGGAGGGATTTTACGGAGGAGGAAAAACAACGGGTGCTGGCGATACACCAGGAGGTGATACAGGGCATTTTGGGTGAGTACCGGGCGTTGGCCGATTCCGGGCAGGTGGAGTTGACGACCACGCCATTCTATCATCCGATTCTGCCGTTGCTGGTGGACACGGACGTGGCGAAGCGGGCGATGCCGGGAGTTCGGTTGCCGGACAGATTGCAGGCGCCGGAGGATGCGCTGGCCCAGTTGCGGCGGGCGCAGGAGTCGCACACGCGGGTTTTCGGTCGGAAGGCGCGGGGGTTGTGGCCCTCGGAAGGTTCGGTAAGCCCGGAGATTATTCCGCTGATGGCGCAGGCGGGCTTCGAGTATTTTTGCACGGACGAGTGGGTCCTGTTCCGTGGGCTCGAGGCTCAGGGAAGGAAGACCGATCATCTGGAGTTGTTCCAGGCGTGGCGGGTGGAGGAGGGTGGGGCCACCGTGAAGGCTCTTTTCCGTGAGCGGCCCCTGTCCGACTACATTGGTTTCACGGCGGCGCGAACGGAGCCAAAGGCGGCGGCCAATTATCTTCAGACCCACTTGGAGCATATCGCGCAGGTCATGCCGAAAGACGGCGTGGTCTTGCTGGCCCTCGACGGAGAAAATGCGTGGGAGGCGTTTCCGGATAATGGCGAGGCGTTTTTGGAAGCCTTTTATGCGGGATTGGAAAAGGCCCCAGGGCTGCGGGCGCAAACTCTGGGGGAGTATCTGGACCGTGTGGAGGGCAAGCCGACCGGGCGTTTGCACTCGGGCTCCTGGATCAGTGCGAACTTCGATATTTGGATCGGGGATCCTGAGGAAAACCTCGGCTGGAATTGGATAAAGCGGACGAGGGATTTTTTAAAACAGGCGGAGGCCAAGGGAACGCTTTCCGCAAAAACGCTGGCGGCGGCTTGGGAAGATGTGTATGCGGCAGAGGGGAGCGACTGGTTCTGGTGGTACGGCCCCGATTTTCAGACGGACAGCGATCTGATTTTTGATGCCCTCTTCCGCGGGCGACTGCAGAACGTGTATCGCCGATTGGGCGTGACGCCACCGCCAGCGTTGAGCGTGCCGATCTGCGCGGCGGAGTTGCGGTTGGGAAGGCCTCCGGTCCGGATGATCGAACCGAAACTGGGTCCTAGCCCCAGCTTTCTCGATTGGGCGGGGGCGGGGAGATACGAGGCGTGGCGGGATCAGGGAGCGATGGCGCAGGGCGATCGCCGGGTACGGGCGATCCAGTACGGTTTTGGTCAGGAGGACTTCTTCATTCGTCTGGATGCGAAGGGGATGCCCGGGGACGAGGTGGTCGTGGATTTTAATCGGCCGGCCACTATCCGATTGCGGGCGATGACGACCCCGGAGGGTTGGCAGACCTTGGTGGAGAGAGCGGAGGATGGGGTGACGTATGTGCCGGTGAAATGCGAGCCTGAGGCGGTGAATGGACAAGGCCTCCAACTGCGGGTGCCTTTCTGCGCGTTGGGGTGGGCGCAGGACGGAAAGGAAATCAGTTTCTTGGTGCGGGTGATCCGGGCCGGGGTCGAGGCAGAGCGTTATCCGGAGAGGGGTTTAATTGAATTTACCGGGCCGGCTCGTGCGGTGGATTTGAAAAACTGGTATATCTGAGGAGAAGATATGAAAAACGTGAACCTTGTCCTTTGTCTGCACATGCATCAACCGGTGGGGAATCTGCCCGAGGTGGTGGATCAGATCACGGCAGAGGTTTACCGGCCGGTGATCGGGGTGTTGGAGAAGCATCCGGGGGTGGCGGTGAATCTGCACATCAGCGGGGCGTTGTTGGAAATGTTGTCGGAGCACCACCCGGATCTGGTCCAGAAGGTGAAGGCTCTCGTGGCCACGGGGAGGGTGGAAATGTTGTCGGGTGGATTTTACGAGCCGGTGTTGTTGGATTGGCCGGAAGATGATAGGGATGGGCAAGTGGGGAAGATGGGGGAATGGCTGAAGGAGCGGTTGGGCGCCCAACCGACTGGGGCTTGGTTGTCGGAGGGGGTGTGGGGACCCTCGCTCTGCAGGGTGTTCAACCGGGCTGGGTTGCAGTATGCGCCGGTGCAGGGAACTTTTTTCCTTCAGGCGGGGGCCATTCCGGCGAAACTAAATGGACATTATGTGACGGATCAGGCGGGCCAACTGCTCTCCGTGTTCCCGACCTGTCCTGATTTGGTGCGATTGATTCCGCACGCACCTTTCGACGAGCTGTTCGGGCATCTCCGCCGAATGGCGAACCGCGGGGAGGATATCACCCTGACCTTAGCGGCCAATTTGGAGACATGGCCGAAACTTCCCGGAGGGACGGCCGATTATTTAGATCAACTCTTCACCAAGTTGGAGGAATCGACCTCCTGGGTGCATACCCTCACGGGCCAAGCTCAGCTCAAACGGCAGGCTCCGCGCGGACGGGTGGCGTTGCCGCCGGGGACACCATCGGAATTGGGTGGATGGTCTTTGCCGGGTGCGGCGAGGAAGGAATTTTTCAGGGAACGAGGCCAACTCGCGCAGAGATACGATGCCGCCAAGTGGCTGCCGTTTTTTCGTGGGGGATCGTGGGCTTCCTTCCGCGTGCGGTATGAGGAGTTGAATCTGATGTACCGGAAAAATCTGATGCTGGGGCGCCGACTGAAGGCCAAGGGCAAGTTTCCCGGAGCCCGATCGGTCCTGGACAGGTTGTGGCGGGCGCAGTGTTCGACCGCCCAGTCGCACGGGATGAATGGAGGACTGCATCTGCCCCATTTGCGGGGAGCGATCTGGCGGGAACTGTTGGCGGCGGAGGCTGAGCTGAGATGCGGTCAGGAGGAAACGGAACTCCTGCGTGAGGATGTGAACGCCGACGGGGAGATCGAAATCATGGCATCTCACCCGGCCTTGAGCCTGCTCTTTGCACCCCACTTGGGCGGGGCTTGTCTGGAAATTGGTTTGCCGGAGTTCGGACGGAATCTGGCGGATGTCCTGACCCGGCGGGATGAGGGAGTGAACGGAGCGGAGACGGTCAACACCGATTGGTATGAGCGGCGTATTTTTCAGGAGCACCTTTTCGCACGGGGAACGACGGTCGAACAACTCTCTGCGCGCACCTACCCAGAGCTGGGCGATTTCATTCTGCAACCCTTTGAGATCCGTCAGATGAGACAGACGGGGTGTAGGGTTACGCTGGACTTACAGAGGGACGGGGGCTTGTACCGGATGGGGACCCGCCAACCCTGTTTATTGGAAAAAACCTACGCGATCGATGCCTCGAGCGGACTCATCGAGATGGCATACAAACTGACGAATACAGGGACCCTGCCGCTGGAGACGATTTTTGCGACGGAGCTGAATCTGAATCTGGGACCCGACCAGTCGGGGCGCGGACTCTGGAGGTGCGGGGATCAAGAAAAGACAGACCGCGAAAGCTGGCAAAGCGAGGATGTTGCCATGGTTTCAGCGCGCTCCGCCGACGGTCTGGAAGTGAAAATGGAGTCCGAGAATTTCCCATTGATTTGGAGTTACCCATTGCTCGATGCCGAACTCTGTCCGGAAGGGCCGATCCGGCAGGGGAATTGCATCCTCTTTGGACAACATGTTGATCTGAAACCCGGACAAAAAGCGGAGGCACGGCTTAAGGTCACCTTTCGCAAGATTGCCGAACCCAAGTGACTCTGGTATAAAATTTATTTATGAAAATTAGATGGGAATATTTTCTGGTCAGCCTCATGAGTGTGGGTTTTCTGGCGGGATGCACCCTCCCTGGGGATGCGGAGAACGTGACCACGACGTATGGGGACACGACGACGCCTTCGGCGGAATCCAAGGCGACCGGTACGGATAGTTCCAAACCACAAACAGTGACTGCGGAAGAAAAAAAGCCTTGGGCTCCGCCGGAAGGCTCGGGGAAAAGCACACCGGGCAAGGCCAATTATCCCAAGGGCGATAAAGTTTCCGGCAAGACCGGGATGGTCCGCAGTCCTTACGCCCCTTACGCCGGGTTGGTCGATGTGAAGGGATTCGCTCCAGGCACCGAAGTGAAGTGCCCTTACACGGGCAAGATTTTTCT
>CAIVGD010000273.1 GCA_903905395.1 uncultured Verrucomicrobiota bacterium | reverse complement strand
GCGCAGCCGGCTAATCTCTTTCACCCCTCCGGGGTTGGTGAGCAGGCCCGGAGGGTTGAGGGAGATTAGTCCCGCGACTACGGAACCCGCCGTCGGGCTTGAGGTTGGAGGTATATTCGGGCATTTTCTTGAATTGATGGCCCTGCCCGTAGAAATCATCGATCTTGCCTCCGTGAATTCCCGCTTGCGGGAATTACGGAGGTTTCTTTGACCCAGCCAAACTCGAAGCTCAGCTCAAAGATTTGGAGGGGAGGATGTCGACTCCCGATTTCTGGAACGACTCCACCAAGGCTCAAAAAGTGGCGGCCGAGGCCAACGGGATCCGCAAAAAACTGGAGCAGATGAATGAGTTGGATCGCAAGCTCTCCGATCTATCCGTGCATCAGGAGCTGGCCGAGGAGGATGGATCCCCCGCGGCCCAAGCTGAGTATGCCCAGGAGGTAAAGAACGCTTTGGCCTTTCTCGATCAGACTGAAGTGCAGTTCATTCTTTCCCAACCGGACGATCGGAGGAATGCGATCCTAAGCCTGAATGCGGGGGCGGGAGGCACCGAAGCCTGCGACTGGGCAAACATTCTTTTGCGGATGTATCAACGATGGGCGGAGCGACGGGGTTTCAAGGTCGAAATTCTTGACATTCTTTCTGGGGAAGAAGCGGGCATTAAAAACGCCATGCTGAGAATCATCGGGGAGAACGCCTACGGATATTTGAAGGCGGACCGCGGAGTTCACCGGTTGGTCCGCATCTCACCGTTTAATTCCCAGGGCAAGCGACAGACTTCCTTTGCCTCGGCCGAAATTGTCCCGGAACCGGATGAAGTGGTGGATGCGGAAATTCCAGACAAGGACATGCGGGTCGATGTCTTTCGGGCGGGCGGGCACGGAGGGCAGGGGGTGAACACCACCGATTCCGCCGTCCGCATTACCCACTTTCCGACGGGACTGGTGGTTACTTGCCAAAATGAACGTTCCCAGATTAAGAATAAGGCCACCGCGATGAAAGTGCTGATGGCCCGCATTAAGCAGGGGGAACTGGACAAGAAAATGGCGGAACAGGAGCAGAATTATGCGGCCAAGGGCCAGATCGGATGGGGCCATCAGATCCGCTCCTATGTTCTTCAGCCCTACCAGATGGTGAAGGATCTGCGGACAGGGGAGCAGACCAGCGATGTGCAGGCGGTGCTCGATGGGGAGATTGATCCTTTTCTGAACGCCTTTTTAAAGGGGAAGAAGCGGGTGGGGCCGGTGGAGGAAGAGGAGGAGGAATGAGAAGTTCGGGGAGCGATCGGCTAGCCGAGATTATCGCTTTCAAACGAAAGGAAGCCGTTGCGTTGGAGGAAAAGAAGGCGGAGTTCCGGCGGCTCGCCCTGCTACGGAATGATTTTAGAGGTTTTCGAGTTAGCCTTTTTCAGCCGGGAATTGTCACAGTCATCGCAGAGTGTAAAGCCGCATCGCCAACGGCCGGCACGATCGCGGAAAAGTATGATCCGGTGGCTCAGGCTCTGCTGTACGAAAAAGGCGGGGCTGGCGCGATCTCGGTGCTGACCGACCGCAAGTATTTCAAAGGATGTCTGGACGATCTACGGGCCGTTCGTGCGGAGGTGAAGATTCCGGTCCTGCGGAAGGATTTTATCCTGACCGAGGCGCAGGTGTACGAGAGTGTGGCGGCGGGTGCGGACGCTTTTTTGCTGATTGTTGCGGCGCTGACGGATGATGAGCTCAAGCGCCTCTATGAACTGGGTCGTGCATTGCAGTCCGATGTTCTGGTGGAGGTGCACAATCTGGCCGAGATGGATC
>CAIVGD010000272.1 GCA_903905395.1 uncultured Verrucomicrobiota bacterium | reverse complement strand
GCGGCGGAAGCCGCCCGTGTGAATGGTGATTAGGGATTGGTGATTGGGGAGGGCGGGAGAATGATTTTGGATGTTGGATTCTTGATTTTGGATTATTTGGAGAGGTGGGCTTGGGGTCAGACCCCAGAAGAAAAGAGGATCAGCCGATCGAACAGTTGGGGGAGACGTTTTGGACGTCGTCGTGGTCTTCGAGTTCTTCGATGAAGGCGAGGACCTTGGCGGATGTTTCCGCATCGGGGGATGGGGTGGCGTTTTCAGATTCGTAAATGAAGCGACTGGCGGTGGGAATGAGTTGGGCGGCGCGGAGGGCTTTATCTACCGCATCGAATTTGTCGGGGGGACAGACCACCTCGGTGCAATTGTCGTCGGCGGTACGGACGTCGTCGGCTCCGGCTTCGAGAGTGGCTTCAAGCACCTTGTCCTGATCCACGTTTTCGAGGAGGAAGACGCCATGGCGTTTGAACATCCAAGCGACCGAGTTGGAGCCGCCCAAATGGCCGCCGTGTTTCGTGAAGAGGTGGCGGATTTCGGCGGCGGTGCGGTTTTTATTATCGGTGGTGGTTTCGACGAGGAGGGCGACTCCGCCTGGGGCGTAACCTTCGTACACGATCTCCTCGATGTTGCCGCCGCCATCGAGTTCTCCGGTTCCTTTGAGGATTGCGCGCTCGATGTTGTCGACGGGCATGGATTCGGCCCGGGCGATGGTGATGGCGGTACGGAGGCGGGGGTTGAAGCCGGGGTCGCGTCCGGAGAGGCGGGTGGCGACGGTGATCTCCTTGGCCAGTTTGGAAAAGAGGGCGCCTCGTTTTACATCGGAGACACCTTTGGCGCGTTTGACTTTGGACCAGCGACTATGACCTGACATGCGAGGAACCATTGAAACGGGGGACGGGGATGGTGTCAACGGGTGTCAGAGTAAAATCGTGCTGCGAGCACGGGCGGGCGGGAAATTTCTGCTCAGAGTAGTGCCAGAGCAAAGAGACACTAACAAGGACTTAGGAAAGGTAATTATCGGAAGGCTATATTTGTTTCTCTAAGTTGTTGATTTTGGATGTAAAAAAGGTGTCAGAGTAGTGTCAGAGCAAAAGCGGATGGGTTCGTGGGAAAGTACGAAAGTGAGAGGGTGCGAAAAAAACGGGGGGGGCGGCGGACGCCGCCAGGAGAAGAGAGAAAAGGGATTAAGGGGGAAAAGGAAGTGTGAATGTGAGAAGGTGGGAAAGTGCGAAGGAGATAAGACAGGGGGCAGTAAAATCGTGCTGCGAGCATGGGCGGGGACGAGAGGAGCAGACAACGGATGTTGGGCGCGGGGATGTTTTGTGGGAAGGTGAGGGTTGATCATGGACGGGCAGGATAGTCGGACGGATGAGGAGCTCATCGCCCAAGTGGGTATGGGAGATGAAGAAGCTTTTCGTTTTTTGATCCAGCGACATCAGGATCGCGTGTACGGGACGGTGGCGCGGATGATCGGTGGAGCGGGGCCGAATACGGAGGATCTGGCCCAGCAAATATTTTTGCGGATCTGGCGAGCAGCACCAAGGTTTAAACCGAAAGCAAAATTTACCACTTGGTTGATGACGGTGACGCGAAATCGGGTCTTCACCTTTCTCCGCACACAGTCCCATAAAATAAATCAACCGGACGCGATGGTGGATCCTGACACGGGGGAGATTTTTTCTACGGAAGAAGAGATAACAACGCGAACTCCAAACCAGGAGTTGTGCGCAAAGGAGTTGGTTCAGGCCGTGGAAGTGGCCTGTGCCGAGCTTCCCGCATCCCAGCGGATGGTGCTTCATCTTCGCCAATACGAAGAAATGGAGTATGAAGATATCGCGAAAGTTATGGAAATTAGCACGTCCAGCGCCAAGTCGTTGATATTCAGGGCCCGTGATTCTTTACGAATAAAACTATTTGAATAT
>CAIVGD010000271.1 GCA_903905395.1 uncultured Verrucomicrobiota bacterium | reverse complement strand
GTCTTCGTCTTTTTTGAGGGAAAACTATGATGATCGTTCGCCTTTTACTCTGGGTTGCTTTGGCCCCGCTGCTGCCGGGACTGATCAACAAAGTAAAAGCTTGGGTGGCTGGCCGCAGGGGGCCGCCCGTGCTTCAACTTTATTACGACCTCATCCGCCTTTGGCAAAAAGGGGTAGTCCTCAGCACGCTGGCTTCTCCGGTGTTTGTGCTGGCTCCGGCGGTGGCCTGGGTCGCGCTAGCGGGAGCCGCCTTCCTCGTGCCGCTCGGTCCGATGGGTGCCGGATTGAGCTTTCGCGGAGATGGGTTGCTGATGATTTACCTGCTGGCCCTCGCGCGATTTTCCACCGCTTGGGCCGCTTTGGAAACCGGATCTGCGTTTGAGGGGATGGGTTCGGCGCGAGAGGTCAGTTATGCGGTTCTAACAGAGGCCGCGATGTTTGCTGCGCTACTTTCGCTCGCCGTCCAAACCGGAAGTGTCTCACTGGTTACCATGTTGTCTCCGGTACCGGGGGCTGGGACGGCCCTGCTTGCCGCTGGGTTGTTCATTGTGTTGCTCGCGGAAAACTGTCGCGTGCCGTTTGATGATCCCCACACGCACCTAGAGCTGACGATGATCCATGAAGCCATGGTGCTGGATCACAGTGGCCCTCCTTTGGCGGTGATTCTGCACGGGGCGTCCATGAAGTTGCTACTCTTCACCGTCCTGCTCACGGCCGCCGTTCTGCCGCTGGGGAGCCTTCCGCCGCTTTGGGCGGCCGCCGCTCTGGCAGGAGGAGTGCTGTTGGTGACACTGGGCGTCGGTCTGGCGGAATCACTCCTGGCAAGATTTTCGTTTCGGCGCGTGCCGCTTCTGCTGACGATGGCATTTCTTCTCTGCCTGTTTTCCCTGCTGGTTGCGTGGAAGGGAGGGGCAACATGATTTCCACACTGAACCTTTTGGTCGGTCTGGCGATGGGATTGAATCTCGTGGCTCTCGGCAGCAGTCGCCTGCCATCCCTCATCCGCACGGTGGCCACACAGGGCGTCGCTTTGGGCCTAATGCCGCTTTTTTTAGAAAGCCACCACTTGGATTGGAGAATCACCCTGGTCGCAATGGCCACGGTGGCAGGCAAGGGGTTTATCATCCCAGGCCTGCTTAGGAGAGCCATGCGTGCCGCGAACATTGAGCGAGAAATCCAACCCTTCATCAAACTCGTGCCATCGTTGCTCCTCGGTGCCGGCGGAACGATTGCGGCGGTGGCGCTGGCTGGCGCCCTGCCTCTTCTTCCCGAACACGCGGGATCGCTACTCGTACCCGGGGCACTGGCCTCCGTGCTTACAGGATTTATTTTGCTCATCGGTCGTGCGAAGGCCATTTCGCAGGTGTGCGGCTACCTGATCCTCGAAAACGGGATCTACCTTTTTGGCCTGCTGCTTATTAAAACCACGCCGTTGCTGGTCGAAGCAGGGGTGCTGTTGGACCTTACCGTGGGCGTCTTCGTGCTGGGGATCATCATTGACCGGATCCAGCGTGCCTTTGATTCGCTCGACACCCGCAAATTGACGGCTCTGCACGAATGAACTCGCTCCTCCTCATCATAATTCCTCTGGTGGGAGCGGTTCTCGCGGCACTCTGGCCTGAGAACCGGACGAGGCCGTGGTTTCTCCCGGTTGTGGGGTTCCTTCATATGTGCCTCTGTTTCCGATTGCTGGTCGCGCCTCCCCAGGTGAGCCCGGAAGCGTGGGTGGGTTTTGACCCGTTGGCGGCTGCTGTGCTGCCTGTCGTCTCGTTGCTTTTCTTTGTCTGCGGAATCTATGCGGTCCCGTATTTGAGAATACGGCAGGAGCGGCCCAATCGGGTTTTTGTCGCGGCACTCCTAGCGGTCCTGGGTTTGCTAAGTGCCGGTCATCAGGCGCGGCATTTGGGGATTTTGTGGATCGCGACGGAAGCGGTGACGCTGGCGGCGGTGCCCCTTCTGCACTTCAACAATACGCCGCGCGCGTTCGAGGCCACCTGGAAATATCTTCTGGTCGGCGGCACTGGTATTGCGCTTTCTCTGCTGGGTTCGTTCTGTCTCGGGTACTCCTCCCTGCACGGCGGCGGAGGAGGCGATCTGACCTTTGTGGCTCTGATGGCGCAAGGCCTGGGGCTTTCGCGTCCGTGGGTGCTTGCCGCATGGGTGCTTTTACTTGTTGGCTATGGGACAAAAATGGGACTGGCTCCGATGCACACCTGGAAACCGGATGCTTACGGGGAAGCCCCCGGGATTGTGGGTGCCATCCTAGCGGGCGGGGTTACCAGCGTGGCGTTCACGGCAATTTTACGCATCCGATCGGTGATCAACTCCGCAGGGGAAGGCCAGATGGCCGACCGCACGCTTTTGGCCATCGGATTGTTTTCGATGGTGGCGGCGGCGTTGTTCCTTCTTGGCACGAGGGACTACAAACGGATGCTGGCGTATTCGAGCATTGAGCACATGGGCATCCTGAGCCTCGGGGCCAGCCTAGGTGCCCTCGGTGTCTGGGCCGCACTTTTCCATGTTTGGAGCAACAGCCTGACCAAAGGCGCGCTATTTCTGAGCGCGGGCAACATCCGCCGGGCCGCCGGTTCCCCTTCTTTGACCGACGTTCGCGGCATGTCGGCAGTCGTGCCCCGCTCGGCGGCGATTTTTGTCACCGGGATGTTCGCCATCACGGCCTGCCCGCCCTTCGGACCGTTTTTCAGCGAATTGAAGATTCTCGGAGCTGCGCTCCGCACCGGACACGGCATGGCCGCCGCGGGATTTCTCGTTTGCCTGCTGTTCGCGTTCTTTGGGCTCACGCGGGTGGTTTTTGCGGTGGTGGACGGGCGACCTCGCTCGGCGGCGAAAGCCGGCGGCAAGTGCTTTCGCGAGACCTTCGGTCTTATCGCGCCTCCGCTCCTTCTGCTCCTTTTATCCCTGGGGCTCGGTTTGTTTACTCCCGCGCTTTTCCAGAACACATGGACGGCTGCCGTCGCACAACTTTTTCCCAGCCCATGAGCGCATCCACTCCCTTTGCCTTACTTCCCAATGCTTCCAGCCTTCCATGGGCGGAGATTCCGTGCTGGGCAGTGGATGATTTTATCGCGGCAACGGCGGAAGAGCTGAGCCGCGGGGCACGCCTCGGCTCGTTTTTCGGCATGCCTGAGGGGAGGGGGATGTGTCTGGTTGCCGTGCTCGCTTTCGATGCGGACAACACACTCGCGGTCGGACGCAGTCACTCATTTTCCGGTCATTTTCCATCCCTCACCATCCATCATCCGCAGGCGCATCTTTTTGAACGGGAGATCTGGGAACAACTCGCGCTCACGCCTGTGGGTCATCCGTGGCTCAAACCTGTCCGAAAGGGCCGCGATGGGGCTCCGGTAAACGGGGAGTTTTTCCGGGTGGATGGCAGAGAGGTCCACGAGGTCGCCGTCGGTCCCGTCCACGCCGGGATCATCGAGCCCGGGCATTTCCGGTTCCAATGCGCTGGCGAGGAGGTTCTGCATCTGGAAATCGCGCTGGGCTATCAGCATCGGGGGATGGAGGAAGCGCTCGCTGGAGGTCCTCATCGTGCCACGCACTCCCAGATGGAAACCGTTTCCGGTGATGCCACGGTCGCCCATGCCACGGCCTACGCCACCGTGTTGGAATCTTTGGCCGGGAAGGAAGCCCCTTTGCGCGCCCAGTGGCTTCGTGGGATTGCGCTCGAACTCGAACGTCTCGCCAACCACACCGGCGACATCGGAGCGTTGGCCGGCGATGTGGGCTTTCTTCCCTCCAATGCCGCCTGTGGAAAAATCCGCGGAGATTTTCTTAACCTGACCGCCACAATTTGTGGCAACCGATTTGGCCGCGGGCTCATGATTGCGGGTGGATGCGGCCACGATCTGGAATCCGAACGGGCGACCAAATTGCGCGACAGTTTAAAAATCTCCATGGCCGATGTCGAGCAGGCCGGCGCATGGTTCTGGGATGCCGCCTCCGTCCGCGCCCGATTCGAAGGCACGGGGATAGTTTTTCCCGCTCAGGCTGTGGAGATCGGGATGGTTGGCCCCGCCGCACGCGCTTGCGGACTCGTACGGGATGTACGCTACGATCATCCGGCCGGATGGTTCAGGTTCGCCCAATTGCCGGTGGCCGTTTGGCCCAGCGGGGATGTTTTTGCGCGCGCCCGTGTGCGCTCGCTTGAAATCCAGCGGTCCGGTGATTTTCTGCTGGAACAACTGACCACCCCCCCCGATGGCCCGGTCTGCGAGGGTCTGCCGGGGCTTGCTCCCGAAACGCTGGCGGTGACCTTGGTGGAAGGTTGGCGCGGCGAGGTTTGCCACGTGGCTGTCACTGACGACTCGGGCCGTTTCCGCCGATACAAGATCACCGATCCGTCCTTCCATAACTGGACAGGACTCGCACTCTCGCTCCGTGGAACTGCGATTTCGGATTTTCCCATCTGCAACAAAAGCTTCAACCTGTCCTACTGCGGATCTGATCTTTAACTATGTTTATCCTTGATACCATCACCCACCGTCTCAAACGCGGATGCGAGACCATGGCCTATCCCCAAGGCCCGGCTCCGGTTTTGCCGGACCGTCATGGAGGTGCCCTCAAAGTGGATGCCTCGCTGTGCGCCGATAGTTGCACGGCCTGTGTCCCGGTGTGCCCGACCGAAGCCGTGATCCGCCAGGCCGGTAAACCGGTCTCCCTCGACCTCGGGCGCTGTATTTTTTGTGCGGCCTGCGTCAAAGCATGTCCAACCAAGGCCATCACCCAAACCGGCGATCACCGGATGGCGGTTCGGCGGCGTGAGGATCTGATGCTCGGCGCACCTGGCGAGGAGGAACTCCGTCTAGCCAAGGCACTCGATGCAAAACTCCGCAAACTCTTTGGGCGTTCACTACGGCTCCGCCAGGTGAGTGCCGGAGGGTGCGCAGCCTGCGAGGCCGATACCAATGTGCTGGGCACAATCGGGTGGGACCTAGGACGCTTCGGCATCCAGTTTGTCGCTTCTCCACGACATGCCGACGGACTGCTAATCACCGGCCCCGTCACCAAAAACATGGAACTCGCGCTGAGAAAAACCTATGACGCGGTGCCAGAACCCAAGATCGTGATTGCCGTCGGTGCCTGTGCGATTGCGGGAGGACCTTTTGTCGGCCATGCCGAAGTGAATAACGGCGCGGACTCGCTCCTGCCCGTGGATCTCTATATTCCTGGCTGTCCTCCCCACCCACTCACCATCCTCGAGGGACTACTCCGCTTGCTCGATCGCCTCGATAAATAACCGCCATCGGGAAAAGGGAAGGGGCAGGGGACGTAACCCATTTCCAGAGCTTTCTGAATACGCATTCGCTCGCCCCATATTGACTATTGGGAAATGGTGAGCGGCTTTTTATTTCAAGACTAAATACAATCAATAATAACCAGAAAAAAGTTGGCATAATTACCCTCTTAGCCATATGATGACGCGATAAGTTATGGCCAAAGCTGTTCTAAATCATTTCAGTGATATTCAGCCTGTGACCAAGGATGACTCGCGGATCAAGCGCCTGCAATCGGTGATAAACCGCCATCAGAAAAGACCGGATGCGCTCATCGAGATCCTCCATGGCGTACAGGATTCTTACGGGTATGTGCCTCTTTCGTTGATGGCCTTCATCGCCCAAGAGCTGAAAGTCCCCGCCAGTCGCATTTACGGCGTGGTCACCTTCTATCACTTTTTTTCCACCAAGCCCAGGGGCGAACACACCTGTGTTATTTGCACTGGTACGGCCTGTCATGTGCGAGGCGCTCAGGTCATCTTGGACGCGATTCACGACGATTATAAAATCCGGCCTGGGGAGCAAACTCCCGACGGCAAACTGGGACTGCAAATGGCGCGCTGTCTGGGATGCTGCAGTCTGGGGCCGGTGGCAGTTTTTGATAACGACATCATCCCCAAAACGGATGCCAAGCGCCTCTTGGCGATCCTTCACGAGAAAATATAACCCGCATGAACTTACAGCAATTGACGGACATTCAGGAGAACTTTCAAAAAAAGCATAAGGATATTAAGCGCATTTGTGTGTGCGCGGGGGCTGGTTGTATTTCCTCGGGCAGTCTGGAGGTGGTCCGGGCCCTAAAGGACACCCTCAAAGAAAGAGGCTTGGAAAATTCCTTCGAAGTGATCTCCACGGGCTGTCTGGGCCCATGCAATCAGGGCCCGCTGGTCAAGGTCCTCCCGGATGAGGTGTTGTATGAGAGAGCCCTGCCAACAGATGCCGGCAGGATTGTCGACGGTACAACGGGTGGCGCCACAGTTTCCAACACCGCTTTTTTTAATAAGCAGGTCAAGGTCGTCCTGGAAAATTGCGGACGGATCAATCCCGAGAGTATCGAAGAAGCCATCGGCCATGGTGCTTATTCGGCACTGCACAAGGTGCTCACTGGCATGAAAAGGGAAGATGTGATCGTGGAAATACGCGACAGCGGTCTGCGCGGCCGCGGCGGCGCCGGGGATCCCACTGGCGTAAAATGGGATCATGTATCCAAGTACGTCAGCGATATCAAATATGTGATCTGCAACGGCGACGAGGGAGATCCGGGTGCTTTTATGGACCGCAGTGTTCTGGAGGGGGATCCTCACCGTGTTTTGGAGGGGATGTTGATCGCCGGCTACGCAGTGGGAGCCCCCAAAGGGTACCTCTATGTTCGCGCCGAATATCCTTTGGCGATCAAACGTTTTGAAACGGCGTTGAAGCAGGCCAAAAGCCACGGGATACTGGGAAACCATATTTTTGAAACCGACTTTAATTTCGAGGTCGAGATCCGGGTCGGCGCCGGCGCTTTCGTTTGTGGCGAAGAGACGGCCCTGATCGCTTCCATCGAAGGAGGCCGCGGCGTGCCTCGTCCGCGCCCGCCGTATCCGGCACAGTCCGGCCTCTGGGGAAAACCCACACTGATCAATAATGTGGAGACCTTCGCGAGCATAGCGCCGATCCTTGCCAATGGCAGTCAGTGGTTCAAAAAGATCGGAACGTCCAAGAGCGCCGGCACTAAAGTGTTCGCCTTGGCTGGCAAGATCAACCAGACCGGATTGATCGAGGTCCCGATGGGGATCACCCTTCGCGAGATTATTTTCGATCTGGGGGGCGGTGTTGCCGGCGGTAAGAAATTCAAAGCAGCGCAAACCGGCGGTCCTTCCGGCGGTTGTATTTCCGAAGAACATCTGGATGTCCAAATGGATTATGAAAATCTCATGAGTCTGGGTTCGATCATGGGATCGGGCGGCCTGATCGTGATGGACGAAACTTCCTGCATGGTGGATGTCGCCAGATTTTTCATGGAATTTTGTATGGATGAGTCCTGTGGAAAATGCATACCTTGCCGCGCTGGCACAAAGCAGATGTACGATCTGCTCAGCAAAATTTGTGCAGGGGAGGCGAATCTGGGGCATTTGGCGCTTTTGGAGGAGTTGGCGCCGACCATCAAAGAAACCAGCCTGTGCGGTCTGGGCATGACGGCCCCGAACCCGTTTTTAAGCACGCTGCGCTATTTTAAGCACGAGTATATGGAGCATATCGTGGAAAAACGTTGCCGTGCGGGGGTTTGCAAAATGACCTCCACCATGGCGACCAGCGGAGTTCATTCATGAGTTCACCCGTGACCTTGACAATCGATGACCAGAAGCTGAACGCCCAGCCAGGCGACAGCATTCTTCAGGTCTGTCGCGCCAATCATATTTACCTCCCGACGCTTTGCGCGTTTGAC
>CAIVGD010000270.1 GCA_903905395.1 uncultured Verrucomicrobiota bacterium | reverse complement strand
GGGGTTTGAAATTACTTTATCGATTCTTTGATTACTGAGATTGATTCGTTAAGTCTCTACGCGGGGATTCACCGCGTTCAGTTTGGATTTCATCGTTTACTGGCCCGGCGATTTCCGTATGGAATTTATTATCGGGTCATGGCTGGAACGGTAGTTGTGTTCAGGGTGCTGGATTGTCGAAGAGACCCTGCGTGGGTTCGTCGATCGATCCAAAAATCAGCCTAGCGCTTTGCGATGTTTGGCAGGGCGGGGCCGATGCTCCCGCCTGCCTGAAGTCTTGAAATTTTAAACTAGGTGGTCTTATTGAGGCTTCCCGACCTGGGTTTGGAGAAATCAGTTTTTGTGGGAGCCGTCGCAGAAGGGTGAGTTTTTTGTTTTCGCGCAACCACAGGCCCAGATCGGGCCGTCTTTTTCTGCCTTCACGATTTTTGGGCTGATGCCCGATCCTTTGTGGGAACCGTCGCAGAAAGGGGGATTCTTGGTCTTACCACAGGCGCAGAAGGCGAAGGTTTGGCCAGCGGTGGCGTCGATTTTGTAAGGGGAGGATTGCCATGACATTCCGCAAGATTCAGCGCCCGAAGGTGAAGCGCCAGCTAATTGTAGGGGTTAAGGGGGAGGGGGGATCTTGGCTGCAGTGGCTGACTTTGGATTTTCAGCAGTCCCTATTTTGCGTGATCGCGATACCAGTCGAGAAGGATGCGGGTGGGGGTGTTGAGGGGTAGTTGGTAGCATTCCTCCAAACTGCACCAGCGGAACTCGTCGGCTTCGGCGTTGAGAATCACTTTGGATTGGGTGGTGTGGCCGATGTAGTTAAGGAGAACGAAATGGGCCGGCTTGTAAAATTCCTTGGAACGGATGCAGTCCTGCACGATGGCAAAACGGACGGTTTTAAGTGGGAGGCCAGTTTCCTCAAAAACTTCGCGGCGCAGGGCGTCTTCCGAAGATTCGGCCGCTTTGATCTTTCCGCCTGGAATTCCCCAAAGCCCGGACCATTTATGAGTATGAAGCATGAGGAGTTTCTTGCTCGGTCCGACAATCAGAGCGCCGACGGTGGGAGTGGGAGGAATTGTCTCCAGAGTGGAGTGACGACGGAGAATTTCGGTGACGGCAAACATGTCTGGAGCGACATGGTCGGGAAGGGCTCGCTGGAGTTTTTTCAGTGAGTCGTAGCCAGTGAGGACAGCGCAGGAGCGGACACCGCCGTGCCTGGCAGTTTCAATGTCGTGTTCCATGTCGCCGACGAAGAGAGTTTCCTCGGGTCGGAGGTGGTGCTCCTCGAGGATGGAATGAATGGCGTTCCGTTTGTCGACAATGCTGGTGTAGGTCTTTTTGAAAAACCGATCGACCCCCAAACGGTTAGCCTGATGGATGAAGTCGTCGGAGTGGACGGTGCTTAGGATAAACACGGGGAGCTTGTTCAGGGCGCAGTACTCGAGAACTTCGCGAGAACCCGGCAGGAGAGTGATGGAGTGGTGGAGTTTGCCGAATACTTCCCGGAAGATCTTCCCCAGTTGGTCGATGGGCACCTCCGGAATATGTTCTTGGTAGAATCCGTGGTAAGGGAGATAAAACTTTTCGCGAAAAGTATCTCGGTCGAAAGGGGGTTTGCCGTGGAGAGTGAAGACGTGGTTGGTGGCCTCGAGGACGGGGGTGAGGTCGTCGACAAGGGTGCCGGACCAGTCGAAGATCAGGTTGCGGATCATGGGTATGATTGTTGGGCAAAGAAGGGAGGGAGCGAAGGATTATTACGCGGGGGGAAGGGGGGAATGATTTTAGATTTTAAAGAAGTGTGAAAGTGGGAATGTGCAGGGAAAAGGGATTAAGAGGGGAATGATTTTGGATGTTTGATTGGGGGTGGCGGAGGACCGAGGCCGCCAGTTGAGGTTTAAGATTAAGTTTAAGTTGAATTCAGAGGAAGAACGCTCGGGGTCAGACCTCAATTTTAAAGCTAGATGGGGACAGTGCGTTGGGGCGTGGGTTTTTCAAGTTGAAGGTTCGCTTGAATATTGAGGTCAGACCCACCGCTAGGGTTCTCTACTGGGCGGGATGATAATCTTGGAGAGCTTGGACGTGGAGGCCGTGGGCGCGGAGGGATTTGATGCCGTCCACGCTGGCTTCGGCGGCGGCGACGGTGGTCATTACGGGGATCCGGTTCTGGAGGGCGCAGGTACGAATTTGAATCTCATCGGCCCGGGCGACATTTCCTGCGGGGGTGTTTATGACGAGAGTGATCTCCTTGTTCTTGATCAGATCGACCACATTGGGGCGACCTTCGGAGAGTTTGAGAAGAGGAGTGACGGGGATACCCGCATCCGCCAATTTCCTAGCGGTTCCAGCACTGGAGACCAACTTGAAACCGAGTTCGTGCAGTCCGCGGCCAATGCGGACGGCGGCTTCTTTATCCATATCGCGGACGCTAAGAAAAACGGTGCCGGAGGTGGGCAAGGGTGGTTGGGCGGCCATCTGTGCCTTCGCATACGCGAGACCGAAGGAGCGATCGATGCCCATGACCTCGCCCGTTGATTTCATCTCGGGTCCCAGGAGGATGTCGGTTCCAGGGAAACGGGCGAAGGGAAAGACGGCCTCTTTGACTGAGAAGAAGGAAGGAATAATTTCCGAGGTGAAGCCGAGTTCCTTCAGAGTTTTGCCTGCCATTACGCGGGAGGCGATTTTAGCCAGGGGGCGACCTATCGCCTTGCTGACAAAAGGAACGGTGCGGGAGGCGCGCGGGTTTACCTCGAGGACATAAATGGTGTCCTTCTGAACAGCGAACTGGATATTCATTAGGCCGCGGACGCTCAGTTCCCGCGCGAGGGCGAGGGTGGCGGAGCGGATTTCCTGGAGGACTTTTTTAGAAAGGGAGCGGCTGGGGATGACGCAGGCGCTGTCACCCGAATGAATGCCGGCCTGTTCGATGTGTTCCATCACGGCGCCGATGACGGCTTCTTTGCCATCGGAAACACAATCGACATCAACTTCCGTGGCGTCCTCCAGAAAACGGTCGAGAAGAATGGGCCGACCCGGTGCCACCTCGGTGCATTCGCGCATATATGTGCGAATTTCTTCGACAGAATAGACGATCCGCATCGCGCGACCGCCGAGAACGAAGGAGGGGCGAAGAAGAAGGGGAAATCCTATTTTTGCCGCCGCGGCGACCGCTTCCTCGGTGGTGGTGGCCGTGGCGTTTGGGGGTTGGCGGAGGCCGAGTTTTTCGACCATTGCGGAGAACAATTTCCGATCTTCGGCGCGTTCGATCGATTCAACGGAGGTTCCGAGAATACGGAGACCTGCGGCTTGGAGTTCCGCGGCCAGGTTGAGTGGGGTCTGCCCTCCAAATTGGAGGATGATGCCACGGACGAGGTCGTCCTTGTTCTCGGCCCGATAGATATGGATGACATCTTCCGCGGTGAGAGGTTCGAAGTAGAGTTTGTCGGAGGTGTCGTAATCGGTGGATACGGTCTCGGGGTTCGAGTTTACCATGATGGTTTCAAACCCGTCTTCGTGCAGGGCAAAGCTGGCGTGAACACAGCAGTAATCGAACTCGATGCCTTGGCCTATGCGGTTGGGGCCGCCGCCGAGGATAATGATCTTGGGTTTCTGGGTGGGACGGGATTCATCATGGTCGGGGTCATAGGTGGAATAATAGTAGGGCGTGTAGGCCTCGAACTCGGCGGCGCAGGTATCGACGAGACGGAATGTGGGATGGAGTTTTTGTTTTTCCCGCCAAGCACGGACGGTGCGCGTACGGGTGACGAGTTCCGCGGGCGGGCCGGGAAGAAGATGAGCGAGGTCGAGATCGGAAAGACCCGCTTGGCGGGCTTCGAGGAGCAGAGGGGTGGCGGCCGGGAGACCCAGCCAGGATTCTTGTTCCAAGCGACGAGCGATCTCGGTGATCTCCCATAAATTTTCTAGGAACCAGGGGTCGATTGCGGTGATTTCGTGGATGCGTTCGACCGACCAGCCTTGGTTGAAAGCGTGGCTG
>CAIVGD010000269.1 GCA_903905395.1 uncultured Verrucomicrobiota bacterium | reverse complement strand
TAGTTATTTTGCCGACATAATGGATGCGGTTAGCGCTGCTTTTGGCTCTGAGAATCTGCTATTCAATGTATATTCTCAGGGTTTGGCAGGCGACTTCCGAATACTTGAAAAGCACGGGATGGTGCGAATGCACTTGGAGGCGGATGACTTCACTGCTTTTCACGGGTTAGCGGCTGCGGACGTACTGGTCACCAGTCCTAGCTCGTTTTCATTCAAGGCCGGAATGCTGTGCCCTGGCCTGAAGATTGCCCGATATCCTTGGTGGCATCTGATTCCCGAGGATGATGAATGGTGCCGTGTGGGCGCACAGCCTGCAATGGAGCATGCTCGGCTTGTGTGTTTTATGCGCTCACATTGGGACAAAGTGGAGGTCCGGCAAAGGCGGATGGAAGGGTTTTTGCATGGTTAAGCCTAATGCGATTGTCGTAACATCGATCAATCCCCCAAATCGTGCATTGCGCATGTTGGCCCGGGGTGCGCAAACTCACGGAATGCGCTTCTTCGTGATTGGTGACACCAAAAGCCCTGCGGATTTTCAGCTTGAGGGTTGTGAGTTTGTTGGCGTCGAGCAACAAATTGCCAGCGGCTCGCAATACGCTGCCATGTGTCCCCTGCGCCATTATGCTCGAAAAAACATAGGTTATTTGCTGGCAGCCCGCGCGGGAGCCGCAGTGATCCTTGATACTGATGATGACAACCTTCCGCGGCATGGCTTCTGGTCGCCTCGGCTCCGCCGAAGCACAGCTGCTCTCTGTAGTGCTAGCGGATGGATTAACATCTACCGCTACTTCAGCGAAGTGCTACTCTGGCCGCGCGGTTTGCCGCTAGAGGCCATCAAGTCCCCATTGGCAGAGTTCGAGACCCTGTCGGTAGCCTCCTTCGATTGCCCAATCCAGCAAGGTTTGGCAGACGGAGACCCAGATGTCGATGCGATTTACCGGCTTTTGCTCCCGTTGCCTCAGCGCTTCCGCCAGGACCGCCGCGTCGCTCTCGCACCACAGACATGGTGTCCCTTCAACAGCCAGAACACTGCTTGGTTTCGCGACGCATTTCCGCTGCTTTACTTACCTGCGTACTGCTCGTTCCGAATGACAGATATCTGGCGCAGTTTTGTGGCGCAGCGAATCGGGTGGGAGAACGGTTGGAGCCTCTTGTTCCACGAAGCCACTGTTTGGCAGGAGCGTAACGAACATAATTTAATGCTTGACTTCGCGGATGAAGTTCCCGGATATCTGCACAACACACGCATCGCCGATACCCTTCAGAGCCTCACGCTTCAGCCTGGCATCAGTAGTGTAGGTTCCAACTTGCGCACGTGCTATGAGGCGCTGGTGAGTCTCGGTGTCATAGGTGCAAACGAACTGCCGCTTCTCGACGCATGGCTCGGCGAGTGTGCCGAATTCCCTACGACCTGATGCCATGCTTTGCTTACCTCTTCCTCGCTTAGTGGATAATGGTTAGGCCGGCAGGGCGGGAAGGCCGTAATTGTGGGAATGCTATTTGTCGCACCACGGGCTTCATAGATCATGCCTTGGATAGCCATGCGCGGCGGACCCAAAGACCGGCCGAGTTGCGGTTTGCATCAATAGGCAGGCATGCCTTGCTGAGGTCAGTCTGCCGCTGACTTCGGCCCTCACGAAGCTGGCGTGGATGGTCGGAGGAGAGCGGTTTGCCACACGACAACAGTTCCGAATCAACGACTTGTCTGCGCGCAAGGCCGCTTGTTACATGGGAACCCCAGATGTCGTCCATGCATGGTCGGGAAGCGCGGAGCCTACCCTGCGGCGTGCCAGAGCGCTGGGCATTTCCACCGTGCTGGAGCGAAGCTCGGCGCAGATGCTCGAACAATGCCGACTGCTCAGCCAGGAGTACGCGTCGCTTGGACTGGCCGGAGACAGCGAGCGCGGCGGCCGAGCGCGAGTTGCGCGAATACGAAATCGCAGATGGCGTGTGTGTGCCCAACCGGTTCGTGTACCGGAGTTTTCTTGCGCGCGAGTTTCCCGAAGCTAAGCCTCTGCGGAGTAATGTAGCTTGAGCCTATCTGAAAAAGGGGTGGCGGTGCGGTGAAGGCGTCCCCGGCCGAGCGGCTGGCGTGAATATTTACTCGGAAAAGCTTTGTAACCCACCCCCCTTTCGGATAACCTGTAACCAAGGTCACTCAAACTCAACAGCCAAGATACTTATGGACAAAATACTTGTAACCGGCGGGGCCGGGTTTATCGGCAGCTTCCTCGTTGATGCGCTAGTTGGTATCGGGCATCAAGTGATAGTGTTCGACAGTTTGGAAGACCAGGTCCATCATGGCAAGAGACCGGACTATCTTAACGCCGATGCGGAATACATTTGGGGTCATTGTTCAGACGCTAGTTTGGTTGAGCATACGCTGCGTGGAGTGAATGTCGTGGTGCATTTGGCCGCCATCGTCGGCGTCGCTCAGTCCATGTATGAGATTGAGCGATACACCAGGGGTAACACTTTGAGTGCTGCCGTTCTATTGGACTGCATTCGCAAGAGCAAAGCCCCAGCGAGAAAATTAGTGACTGCGAGTTCGATGAGTGTTTACGGGGAGGGAGCATACGTGGATGAGGCAGGCAATACGGTGCTGGTGGGCCTGCGTGGCGAGGCCCAACTTATGCGGCGGGAGTGGGAGCTGGCCCACCCGGAAACGGGCAAGCCCCTGCGACCTGTGCCAACCCTGGAAACAAAACCCCTTCAGCCTGCTTCGATTTATGCGATCGGCAAGCGGGATCATGAAGAGATGTTTCACGTTTTCGGACGTGCTTACGGGATACCCTCCGTGGCCTTCCGGTTGTTTAACGCCTACGGTCCGCGGCAATCGCTCAACAATCCCTACACCGGCGTTGCAGCGATTTTCTGCTCCCGTTTGATGAACAAACTTCCGCCGAGACTTTTTGAAGATGGCGGGCAGAAGCGCGACTTCGTCCACGTGGCCGATGTCGTGGATGCCATGGTGCTTTCACTCAACAGCGACCGCAGCAATTATGAGACATTCAATGTGGGCAGCGGTGAGGCGTTAACGGTCGAAGAAGTGGGTTGGATTCTGAGCAAGACCGCGACGGAAGGGCGGTTTACCCCCGAGGTAACAAGCGAGTATCGAAAGGGCGACATCCGGCACTGCTACGCGGACATTACGAAAGCCAAAGTGCTGCTGGGCT
>CAIVGD010000268.1 GCA_903905395.1 uncultured Verrucomicrobiota bacterium | reverse complement strand
GGATGAAAGGGGAGCAGGCGAGGTGGACACTTTTCCAGAGGCGACCGAGAGAGGGGTGAGAGTAGAGGGCAGAGGCAGGAAGGGTGGGGAGAGACATATGGAGGCGATGTGAATTACGGATGTTTGATTGTCGATGACGGAGGGTTGCTTTTGAAGCCCGAACTTATTTGGCGAGCCGTCCTGCTCTGCCAATGCCTCGGAAAATTCGTTAAGGTGGGAGGGGGCTTTGTCCGTGGGGCCGATAGAAAGTCGATCGACTAAAAAAAACAGGGAGGGCTGGGTTTCTATTCTTCGATTGCGGGATCTAAAACGACCGCTGGAGAGTTGACACTTCCCCGTAAAAAAAACCGCCGCCCGAGCCATCCGCTTCGGGCGGGGGCGCGGGCGGAAGTAATGCCACTAAATCTCAGAAGGTCAGGCAATCCGAACGAGGCCACTCCGATTGGCAAGATTCCTAAAGTACTCGGGGAAGTTTTCTTCTTTGAGAAGGCGCCGGCGGAGCTTGCAGAGGGCTGAGTTCTGGATCTGACGGATCCGTTCGCGGGTGACTTTCATTTTGTCGCCCACCTCTTCCAAGGTCCGTTCCTTGTCATCGCCAAGGCCAAATCGGAGTCGGATGATTTCCATTTCCCGGGAATCAAGAACATTGAGAGACCGGGTGATCGCTTCCTGGAAATCAACCCGCGCATGTTCCTCGGTGGGATCGATCGCGACTGGATCGGCGAGTAGGTCGACGAGTGTGCCATCTTCGCCTTCCGAACCGATGCCGACATCCAGAGAGATGGTGCCTGAGGAGACTTCGCGCAGTTTGGTGACGCTACCGGGTTCAACCTGCAACTCATCCGCGACTTCGGTATCGGTGGGTTCGCGACCCAGTTCGTTGCCGAGAGCCGAGCTGACTCGGCGGAGGCGTTGTATTTTGTCAACGAGATGGACGGGGAGGCGGACGGTTTTGCTCTGGTTGGCAAGGGCCCGGCGGATCGACTGTTTGATCCACCAGCAGGCGTAGGTGCTAAACTTGACTCCGCGGCTGGGCTTGAAGCGTTCGACAGCCTTCATGAGTCCGAGGTTGCCTTCGGAGATGAGGTCGAGAAGGGGCAGGCCGCAGTGGTTGTAATCGGTGGCGATTTTGACCACGAGCCGGAGGTTTGATTTGATCATCAACTCGCGGGCGTGGCTTTCTCCCCGGCGGACGCGCCGGGCGACGGTGGTTTCCTCGTGGCGGTTGAGTAGGGGGGTTTCGCCGATACCTCTCAGATAGGACTGGAGGGCGGCTGGAAGATCCATAGAGCGGTGTGGGGGTCCCACTCTCCGGGTGGCATTGGTTTTTGTAGTCATACGAGGTTAGACCGGGGCGGGGGCAGAACGTTCGGACTTATTTTGAGGGGGGTATTTCTCCTCTAAGAACGAGGAAAAATGGAGTTCCTGGAGGAGCATATCGCGGAGGAGTTCGGGGCGGGTCCGGCCGGTATGTTTTGCAAGGGCCAAAAGGGCGTTATCGATTTCATCCTCGGAAGGCTGGAAGCCTTGCATGGTGATAAGAATGGGGGGTGGGAGGCGGCAGGCCCAAGTGACAATTTGAAGACACTTTACCGACTTGCGGAGAGGCGAAAGCGGCGCAAAATCCAGCCGATGATCACGCGCCGCGGATTTCTGGGATTGATTCCTGGGGTGGCCTGACGGCTTGGGACCCCCGATATCTTTGCGATGAGATTTTTTCTTCTGGTTTTGGGATATGCGGCTTCCATGGCGGGCTCTAATCTTCTCTTCAAAGTGGCGGCGGGGAAAAGCGGGATTGGGTGGTGGTTGTGGTTTTTGGCGGGGAACTTGGCCGGATTCGGTTGTCCGGTTTTGATGACGTGGGCCTTGCGGGAAGATTCCCCTCATTTGGTTTATGCCTTCACCCTTGGATCGGGATTTGTCCTACTGCAGTTGGTGGCGTGGTGGTGGTTCAAGGCGCCGGTCACGGGGCTGCAGCTGGGCGGGTTGGCGTTGACGGTGGTGGGGCTGGTGATGTTGCAGTTGGGTCGGGCTTAGTCTTGCTGCGTGGCGGAGGCCCAGCTTGAGGCTCTAGGAACCTACGGCGAAAAGCGAGGGGGCGAGGGGCATTTTGGAAAGAATGCCATGAGGGGGTACTGTCAGCAAAGGCCGAGGAGGACTTGCCCTGGAGGGCTGGGCTCGTTAGGAAAAGAGAGTGATTCGAGAATTTATTCCAGTGCTTTTTTCCTTGGGTGTGGCCTTGGGCGTGGCCTTGGGGGGAATCGGGTTGGGGATCATTTTGGGGAAGGTGGGACGGAGGAATAAAGGGAAGGATCTGGCATACGAGTGCGGCAAAGATCCCGTGGGATCGCCCTCCGCGCGCTTTTCGGTGAAGTTTTATCTCGTGGCGATGATTTTCATCCTTTTCGATATCGAGGTGATCTTCATGTATCCGTGGGCGGTCAATCTAACGGGATTTCAACAGAGCGGGATGGGTTGGCAGGTCTTCGGGTTGATGCTGACATTCGTTCTGCTCGTGGAAGTGGGGCATCTCTACGCGTACAAAAAGGGCGTGTTTGACTGGAACAAGAGGGGATAGGGGGATGGAAAATTATGGGGATTCGACAACCGGACATGGCGTATGGGCTTGACAAAAGTAATGCCTAACCATATGATTTTCAAGTATATGCGTTCAATGAAATATCC
>CAIVGD010000267.1 GCA_903905395.1 uncultured Verrucomicrobiota bacterium | reverse complement strand
TTCTACGAAGAGGTTTGCCTACTTGAGCAGCCCTTCATCAAGGACCAAGCTGTGAGCATCAAGGAACTGATTGCGCAGAAGGTCGGCAAGCTGGGTGAGAACATCACCGTCCGCCGCTTCGCCCGCTTCAAGGTTGGCGCGGCCGAATGGACCGTCGCGCAAACTAAGGCCGTTGAAGCAACTGCCACCGCAGAGTAATTTTTGCGCCACGAAAACCAAAGGGGCAGTCCGCTATGCGGACTGCCCCTTTTAGTTGGGTGCGCCCAGCATGGGCGCGTTCTTACGGGTGCGAGTCCCGTCGTAAGCTGGTCACAGTAAACGAAGTGAAGCGCAACTGCATGAGGGTGACCGAGTGTGGGGAGGAAGCGTGGATCGAAACTGCGGGCCGATGAACAAGAACCAGATAGAAGGCGGTGCCGAACAGGGCGAGCGGGCCCAATACCGCGAAGCTCTTGTGACCGAGGTTTGGTGTCGTAAATCTGGCGGTCGTGCAGGGAAGGAATGCGTTCTTACCTGGGGAGATCTCGCCTCATGCCTGAAAGGGCGACGATGCAAATCGGAGCGAGAAGTCAGCAGAGGGCGTAGTAGATTATGCAGTCGGTGCGACTATTGAGGCACTCCAAGGCCGAAAGGCGGAGATACAGCTAGGTTAGCCGGGAACGATAATTCGAAGGCCCAAACGAAGAGGAGTGGAATCCGCCTTGACGATACGGAGGGCATTGCGTCAGATGTCCGCGAAAGCGGAGCGGCCTGCCAAGGGACACGGTGAAGCCTTGTCTGAGGCAGGCAGCGACGAAGCCTTACGTCCGCGTCTTGAACCGGAGGACACGGGGCCAGGACTGCTTCACGCAGTTTTGGCCAGAGGAAACATGCAACAGGCATGGAAGCGGGTGCGAGCCAATAAGGGCGCAGCTGGCGTTGACGGTCTCAGCATTGATGAGACCGCCGAACTCCTGTGCTCAGAGTGGCCTTCGATCCGCGAGCAACTGCTGCATGGTGCGTACCGGCCTCAGCCGGTGCGACGGGTGATGATTCCCAAGCCGGACGGTGGCGAGCGCGAGCTTGGCATTCCGACGGTAACGGATCGTTTGATTCAGCAAGCGTTGCTACAGGTATTGCAGCCGCTTCTTGATCCAACCTTCAGTCAGCACAGCTACGGATTCCGTCCGGGCCGGAGCGCACATCAGGCCGTCCTTGCGGCGCAAACCTATGTGCAACAGGGTCGGCGAATTGTAGTGGATGTGGACTTGGAAAAGTTCTTTGACCGGGTCAATCACGACATCCTGATCGATCGATTGCGGAAAAGGATTGCCGACGCCGGAGTTATCTGGTTGGTGCGAGCCTATCTGACGAGCGGCGTCTTGGTGAACGGCATAGCAATGGCTCGTGACGAAGGAACGCCGCAAGGCGGCCCGTTGTCTCCACTGCTGGCCAACGTGATGCTGGATGAAGTGGACAAGGAGTTGGAACAGCGGGGGCATTGCTTTGTTCGTTACGCCGACGATGCGAATGTGTATGTTCGCAGCCGCCGCGCAGGCGCGCGAGTGATGCAACTGTTGCGACGGCTATACGCCAGGTTGCGTCTCCAGGTCAATGAGACCAAAAGTACGATAGCCAGCGTGTTCCAGCGCAAATTCCTGGGCTACAGCTTCAGGGTGGCTCCTGGCATCAAGATCAAACGCCGGGTGGCTACAAAGTCTATTGCAACGTTCAAGCAGCGCGTCCGGGAACTGACCCGCCGATCAGGCGGGTACAGCTTGGATGAGGTGGTCAAACGACTACGGGTCTACGTATTGGGGTGGAAAGCTTATTTCCGGCTAGCAGATACTCCGGGGGTCTGGAGCGATCTGGATAAATGGATACGCCACCGAGTGCGGGCTATCCAACTCAAAATGTGGAAACGTGGGAAAACCTCTTACCGCGAACTGCTGAAGCGAGGAGCTTCATCCGAAGTGGCGGCACAGGTGGCGAGGAATACTCGTCGCTGGTGGCGCAACAGCGGAATGCTCCTGCATAAGGTGCTGGACATCAGATGGGCCGATGGTTTGGGTATCCCTCGACTCTGCTAGCCTCAACTTTTCGAACCGCCGGATGCGGTCCCGCTTGTCCGGTGGTGTGGCAGGGGAGGAGAGGAAACTCTCCCCCCTATGCCGATTGCAATTGTGACGTCATTGTGACGTGGTCGAGGGCAGCTACCACTTTCCACTTGGCTTTCTGTCAGACGTGCGATTCGTAGGGAGCATCTGGGCAGTGACGTGTTCGCCCGCTACAATTGGTGCGCCAATTCAAAAGGGAGTGGAATCCCATGAACCGCCGTGATTCGTTGAAGCTGCTGCTGGCTGCCTCGGGCAGCACGCTGTTTCCGCCGCTGTGGGCCGCGCCCGGAGCCGAACACGCCACCCCGCTTGTGCCCGCCTTCTCCGGCCTGCCGATGGGCGAGATCAAACCGCGCGGCTGGATTCGCGAACAGATGACGCGCGACCTTCGCGATGGCTTTGCCGGCCACCCGGACGAGCTCTGCCGCGAGGCCTCCTCCGGGATCTTCACCCGCCACCGGAACTCCGGCCTGGCCGCCAACGACAGCAACGCCGCCAAGATCAACTGGTGGAACGGTGAAACCGAGGGCAACTGGCG
>CAIVGD010000266.1 GCA_903905395.1 uncultured Verrucomicrobiota bacterium | reverse complement strand
TGCGCTCGAGAGGATTTGAACCTCCATGGGTTGCCCCGCTACCACCTCAAGGTAGTGCGTCTGCCAGTTTCGCCACGAGCGCGTACCAGAAATCGTAGTTTAACTATTTCCCGCTGACAAGCCGGCTCGCCGAGCCGCTTTCCCCATCACCTCATCCAACATTTTCTCCGTCAACCGCCCCGTAAACGTATTTTGCTGGCTCACATGATACGCCCCCACCAGCCATCGCCCTCCTGGCAGGGCCACCTCAACCCCATGCGAAAATTTGGGCCTCGGTTTCACCCCGAGGAATCGCGCCACCGCATCAAATCCAAATCCTCCCAAAGCCAGATAAACTTTTGCCCCTATCAGAAACCCCATCTCTTGCCGAAAAAATCCCGCGCACTGATCCCTCTCCCGGGGCGTTGGTCGGTTCGTCGGGGGTGCACACTTCACCGGAGACGTGATCCAAACATCGTTCAATTTCAGCCCGTCTCCCCGCCCCGTGCTCTCCTTCTGGCTCGCCAAACCCGCCTTCCATAAGGCTCGGTACAGCCACTCTCCTGAGTTATCTCCCGTAAACATCCGCCCAGTCCGATTCGCCCCGTGCGCCCCCGGCGCCAACCCCACTACCACCACTCTCGCCTTCGGATCCCCCCACCCAGGCACCGGTTTTCCCCAATAGATCTGCCCAGCGTAAGCCGCTTTTTTTTCCCGGGCCACTCGCTCCCGCCATCGCACCAAACGCGGACATTTACGGCAACCAACAATCTCCCGCTCCAGTTCGGGTAGGCTCACCCCCCCCTTCACCCCTTCGCGCGAGGCGGAGTCCGGCACGAGGCCCGACCCATCCACCTCGAAATCCTTTGCCGATTCGCGGCAACGATCGCATACCCCACCGCCGCGAATGGCGCCACCAGCGGGCAGAGAATGAAATGACCCAACCACTCCCAGCCCGGAACAAGTGTCAGACAGTAACCGGAGGCTGGAGCTTTGGCCCAAAGCTCCCCATCCGGCCTCAGAACTTGGATTCCTTTGACCACGAAGGTCCGATCCACCATCGGAAATTTCCGCATCCCCTCATCATCCTGGTAAGCCACCGGATCGAAAGTATCCGGCCGGGCCCGCGCCAAAAGCCACTCCACACTTCCCTGGCAAAATCCACAATCCGCATCGTAAAAAAGCGTTGCCTGAGCCATGCCAAGAGAATAACCAAAATCTGGCTCCCGCCAACCCGCTTCCCCATCATCCTGACCACGCTGCGGATCAATGGTCCAAAAAAAGAAACCAGCTCTTTCTTGTCCAATCTCCTAACTCCATGGCTCGACGAATGCCCCCAAACTCCGTAATCCAAAAGGATGCAAGAAACTCGTGCCCTCACCCGAATCATGGCTCGCCTCCGGAGTCCCCGGGGTTGTCCCTGGGATCGGCAACAGACCCACCGCACCCTTCGCCCCATGATTCTCGAGGAAGTTTATGAACTCCTCGAAGCCATCGATCAGGGTGACGATCACGCCCTCCAGGAAGAACTGGGGGATGTCCTCCTACATATCCTCTTCCACGCCCAGTTGGCCAAGGAACGCCGGGCCTTTGGTTTCCGGGAGGTCGCCCAAGGGTTGGCTGAAAAATTGATCAGCCGACATCCACATGTTTTCGGAAAGGAAAAACTCAAAAACCCTTCCCAGGTTCTCCACCGCTGGCATCAACTGAAACAGAAGGAAAAACCGGCCCGGCGAAGTTGCCTCGATGGTATTCCCCGGCATCTCCCCGCCCTCCTCCGGGCACAGAACCTCCAGCGGCGTGCCGCCCGCGCAGGTTTCGACTGGCCCGACCCCACCAAAGGAATTCCGGCCAAGATCCGTGAAGAATTAAAAGAATTGGGCCAAACCCGGGGCCTTGGTCCGGCCTTTGCCAGGGAACTGGGCGATGTTCTTTTCACCCTCGTCAATCTGGCACGACATCGAGGAGTGGATGCCGAAATCGCCTGCCGCGATGCCGCCGAACGCTTTGGCTCACGGGTCCAACGAATCGAGCGTTCTCTTGCTAAAAAAGGTAAAAAGTCTTCCCAGTTAACCCCGCGGCAACTGGATCAAGAATGGGCCAAAGCTAAAAAATCCACACGATAGTTACTTGCCATTGCATCCTTCCTATTCACAAGCGGTTTTTCTTTCCCCTTGCCCACTTTTGTTACTTCTCCAAATATCCCCTTGCAGCCAACCGCCCCCATAGGGGCAGAAGGAGAAACTACATATGCTAGCAGCCTCAGCCATTAAACCGGGTGACCTTGTCGGGTTCACCTTTTTTGTCGGGACCTTGGCCATGTTCGCAGCCTCGGTCTTTTTTTACTTCGAGCGCCAGACCGTCTCGGATAAATGGAAGACCGCACTGTTGATCAGTGCCTTGATCACCACCATCGCCGCCGTCAATTACCTCTACATGAGGGATTTTTGGTGCGCGAACTTCAACGGCACCAATGCCGCTGCCGCTTCGCCCATCGAACTCCGTTACATCGACTGGTTCCTCACCGTGCCTTTGATGTGTGCGGAATTCTACCTCCTTCTGAAGTTGGCGGGGGCCAGCATCAACATGCTCTGGCGCCTCATCGGCTACGCCATTCTCATGCTCGGCGCCGGCTATATCGGGGAACTCTCCGTTAAGCTGGGACACCCAATCCGTGGATTTAGCAATTTCGGCTGGGGCGTCATCGCCACCATCGGTTGGGCGGGGATCGTATATGAGATCTTCTTCGGAGAAGCCAAGCAACTGGCCGACGGCAGCAGCGATGCCAACATCCGCCGCGCCTTCAACCTCCTCCGGGGCTTCGTCCTCATTGGATGGGCCATCTACCCGATCGGGTACATGACTCTTCCTGGGAATGTGCTCAGCAACTCCACCGAGTTGGCCTCCAAGCTGAACGTCATTTATAATGTCGGCGACGCCATCAATAAAATCGGCTTCGGATTGATTATCTGGGGTCTCGCCAAACGCGGGAAATAATCCGACACGAATCCTTAAAACAAAATTCCCTACAGCTATCCGGGGGATCACCATGGGGTGGTCCCCCGGTTTTTTTATATCCACATCAGGGATGTTCCATTCCCCTTCCTCCTCCGCTTAAACTCCTTCCCATGCCGTTCCTCCTCCGTCACACCGTCCCCTGGTTTCTCGCACTCAGCCTCGGGCTTTTCACCTTCGCCTTTCCCCGCCTGGCCTCGGAATCCGCCCCTTGGTTTTTTCTCTCTTCCGCCCTGATTCTGGGAGTTCCACATGGGGCTTGTGATCTCTGGATTCCCGGTTGGCTCCGTCATCGTCCTTCCGGCCTTTCCTTTCTTTTTATTTTCTTTGTCGCCTACCTCTCCCTCTCCGCTCTTTACCTGCTTCTTTGGAAAGCGTTCCCCTTCCCATCCACCATTTTTTTCCTCGTCCTCACAGCCTGGCACTGGGGATCGGCCGATGCCTCGCTCGAATTTTTTCCCGGTCCGCGCTGGCTCGCTTTCAGCGTGGGTCGTGGATCGCTCGTCATGCTCGCCCCTTTCGCCTTTCACCTTTCAGAAACTTGGACCGTGCTCCTGCAGATGGCTCCCACCGCCGGTCCCGCTCCCGCCTCCTTGCCTTTCCTGATCGCCGTTCCTTTTTCCGTTTTTCTCATCCTCCTCGCCCGTCCCTCCCCCAAAAACTGGATCGAAACCATCCTCCTACTTCTCCTTTTTTATTTCACCCCACCCCTCCTTTCCGTTGGCACCTACTTCATCGCCTTCCACGCCTGGCGCCATCTCCTCCGCCTAGCCAGTATCCGTGATCAACTCTCCCCCACTCACCCAACCCGCCGCTGGATTCTTTCCCTGGCTCGCCTCCTTCTTCTCTCCATCCCCCTGACCATCGCCAGCCTCGCCTTCCTTCGCTGGATTCCCCCCTTTCTCTCCCAGTCCATGCCCTCCGGCCAAAACTGGGTCGGCCCCTACCTCGTTCTCCTCGCCGTTCTTACCCTACCCCACGCTCTTCTCGTCGGATGGGTGGATAAGCAGGCTTTAAATAGCAAACTGTAATACGCTTTTTATTAACGATTTGTAAAACATTAAAAACCCCACTCTTTATATTTTACTGCCTTTATGATACAATCAAACCATGAGCCTGCTCCCCAAACTGCGTGAGGATTTCCGCCGGGCCGAGTGCGCTGTCGGGTACGCCAACTTGGGCATGTTTACCGATGCCTTAGCCGAACTCGAAACCCTTTCTCCCCCCATGATTGCCGATTCCGGAGTTCAGGAATTTAAACTCCGCCTGCTTGAACGCGCCGGTCGTTGGCAGGATGCCGCCGGCCTGGCTTCCCGTCTGGCTTCCACTCACCCCGACGAACCCCGCTGGTTCGTCGCTTGGGCCTTTGCCAAACGCCGGAGCGATTCGATCGAGACCGCCTCTAAAATTCTCTCCGATGCCGCCAGCCTCCACCCCCGAGATCCCCTCATCCAATTCAACCTCGGTTGCTACGCCGCCGCGCGGGGAGACCTAACCACCGCCCAAATCTATGTTCAGCGTGCCATCGAACTCGACCACGATCTGGAAAAAGTCGCACACAAAGATCCCGATCTCGAACCCCTTCGCCAAGCCCACCTCATCGATTAACCGCTCCACCCTCGAGTCTCCCCAGCCACAACAGAAGTTTGCGGGGCAAGATGCGTTTTACTGGTTTTGATGCCTGCGCGGAGGTTCCTGGGATCCGTCGTTGCTCCAGCGCCTGCTGATCGGCTGAAATATCAAAAAGAACAGCAGACCCAGCCCGATCCCAAAACCCACGACCATCGACCAGGAGCGCTTCCGGGCGGCAATCTGCCAGAGCCAACGCCAGTGCATAGCTAGATGCAGCAGGATGGCGCAGCCGAAAACGTAGCTGTTCCATGTGTGGAGATCAGCCCATTCGTGACGCCCCAATCCGAAAGCTTCCAACCCGCGTCCACCACGCGATCCCTGCGGTAATCGAAAGGCCATCAGAAGCCCCGTGCCAGCCATAGCGCAAAAACTAAGCCAAAGCACTAAGTTCAGGATTCGCGGAACGATCGTCCGTGAAGCTGGCGGGGGTGTTGGAGGATCCATATTCATGGAAAGATTGGGGAAACAATCCCTTCCATCAGTAGGTTGAAAAGGTAGCCGACCATGATGATACGGGGTTTGAGCACCTTGCGGAGAATGATCGCCTCTGGCAGGGAAAAGGCGATGACAGACATCATAAAAGCCAGACCTGCCCCACGATCTCCTTCACCGAATCCCAGTCGGAACCGATACGGGTCAACCAGTCAGGTGCTTCTCCCCCATCACGGCTGGCAAGTGGAGTCTTCAACACCCAATCCTCCAGTTCAGGCCGCGGTAAAAATCATATAAACCCCGCCGAGGATGACCAGAATGCCGCAGAGGATCCTCACGATGGCGACGCCTTGTGATTTTTCGTTCCAATTCAGAAAATGTTGAACAAGTTCGGTTGACGTGCCTGCTGCAACAATGACCGCGCAGTGGCCAATCCCGTAGAAGAGAAGAAGCAACGCGCCATAGAGAAAATGGATCGATCCAACCTTGAATGCTACGGCGATCACGGGTGCCATGTAAGCAAAGGTGCAGGGGCCGAGAGCGATGCCAAAGACCAGTCCGAGAATAAACGCGGCGACAAGTCCCTTCCGTTTCATGCCTGCCGACCCCATTCCAAACCACGGCATCGGGATGACTCCCAGCAAGTGTAGCCCAACGACAAGAAAAATCAGGGCGACGAAGTAATTTCCGTAGCGACCAACATCTCCCATCATGCGTCCAGCCGCAGCCGTGATGGTCCCGATCACTGCAATCGTCATTAGGATGCCCACGGCGAAGAGCGTGGAGATCGCGAACGCGCGCCGCGTTGGAACAGATCCCTGTTCGCTGATGAATCCCACGATGAGCGGGATGCTGGCTAGATGGCAGGGGCTCAAGAGGATGCTGAGCAGTCCCCAAGCGAAGGCTGCCGATAGCGCCCATGCCGGTGCCCCTGCAACGGCTTGCGAAAGGGTGACAAAAAGCTGTTCCATGGGAGTCGGTTTCTAAGAGCTAGATCATTGAGTTTTCGGGGCGAGGACTTCCCCCAATTCTTTCCATTTCGCCAGAATCTCCTCTCTTCCGAAAAACCCCTCGTGACGGAATAGCTCTTTTCCGTCCGCCCCAAAGAAGATTTGTGTGGGGATTATCCGAACGCCGTAGGCCTTGCCAGCCTCCGGTGTTTTCCACACATCGATAAACTCGACGTCCATCCGGCCCGCGTATTCCGTTTTCAGGCTCTCCAGAATCGGAGCCATCATTTTGCACGGGATGCATTTCGCAGCACCTAAGTCCACAAGTCGTGGAAGCTTTTTGGTGGTGGCCTTTGCTGAATCGGTAACGCCTGCATCCGTCTGAATCTTGCCAGGAGCTGTTGGAATGCCCGTGCAGCAGGCCGATCCGGATGCCTTTCCCTGGGCGCACACAATTCCTGATGATGCGACAACGGAAGCGATGATAAGTATGAATTCTTGTATGCTCATACGGTGGTTCTCAATCGGT
>CAIVGD010000265.1 GCA_903905395.1 uncultured Verrucomicrobiota bacterium | reverse complement strand
GGCTTTCTACTCACGCTGGCCACGTTGGGAGTTTTGGCGATTCTCATGTTGAATCTGGCGGCCAGCGGGCTCGCTCGGATCGATTGGCAGTTTCTCCTCTCTTTCCCGTCCCGGCGGGCGGCGGCGGCGGGAATTCTTTCGGCTTGGGTAGGAACCGTCCTGCTGATGATTGTAACTGCCTCCGTGGCCGTGCCTCTGGGAATTGCGGCGGGTATTTATCTGGAGGAGTACGCGCCCAAAAACAGGTGGACCGATTTTGTGGAAATCAACATCGCCAACCTCGCCGGCGTGCCGTCCATACTTTACGGACTTATGGCTCTGGGCCTTTTTGTATATCAGTTCCATTTCGGACAAAGCGTACTCGCGGGTGGAATGGCTCTGGCCTGTCTTGTTTTGCCGATTGTCATCGTCTCAACCCGGGAGGCGTTTCGGACGATTCCAGCCACCATCCGGGAAGCGGCATTTGCCTTGGGAGCCACCCGCTGGCAGGCGGTCTGGCACCATCTCCTCCCTTACTCCATGGGAGGAATTGCCACCGGAGTAATTCTGGCGATGTCCCGCGCGATCGGGGAGAGCGCCCCGCTCATCACCATCGGGGCATTGACCTTCATTGCTTTCCTGCCAGCCGCCCCTTTCGTGGCGCAACCTCCGTTCGTCTCCTTTGATTGGCTTTTCTCACCCTTCACCGCCTTGCCGATTCAGATGTTTAACTGGGTCTCGCGGCCCGGGGATGAGTTCCAATCCAACGCCGCCGCGGCTGGGTTGGTCCTGATGGTAATCACCCTGAGTATGAACGGGGCGGCGATCTTGCTCCGGCGTCATGCCCAAAGGAATATCAAGTGGTGAACACGACTCCCGACTTATCCGCAGTTCCGGTCTATGGCTCCTCGGGGGAGGCGGCCAAGCCGCAGACAAAGGTGGAGATTCAGAATCTCAGCTTTTATTACGGCAGGAATCAGGTGTTACGGAATATCAGTCTCGAGGTTCCCGCCAATCAGGTGACCGCCATAATCGGACCGTCCGGGTGTGGCAAGACGACTCTCCTGCGATGTTTGAACCGGATGCATGATCTTTATCCCGGCAACCGGTATGAGGGTTCGGTTAAACTTCATCCCGGGGGAACGGATATCCTCGGACCTGGAATGGATCCGATTCGGGTGAGGATGCGGTTTGGGATGGTCTTTCAAAAGCCGAATCCTTTTCCCAAGAGCGTCTATGAGAACGTGGCCTATGGATTGCGTCTGCAGGGAATGAGCAAACGAAGAGAGCTGGACGAGCGGGTGGAGAAGGCGCTCCGCGAATCGGCGCTTTGGGACGAGGTGAAAAGCCGGTTGCACCATCTCGCCCACAATCTTTCCGGCGGGCAGCAACAACGGCTCTGCATCGCCCGGGCGATCGCCACTGATCCCGACGTGGTTCTTTTTGACGAGCCGACGAGCGCACTGGATCCGATCGCCACCTCGAAGATTGAGGAGTTGATTGTGGAGATGAAAAAGCGGGTGACGGTGGTGATCGTCACTCACAATCTTCAGCAGGCGGGGCGGATCTCGGATCAGACGGCTTTCATGTATCTGGGGGAATTGATTGAATTCGGCGAAACCCATCGGGTGTTTACCAATCCGGCCAAGCCCCAGACCGAGGATTATATTTCTGGAAAGTTTGGTTGAGTGATGATGGTTCGGTTGACATAAGTCTGAGCACGAGTAGGTATTAAGAGAATGAATGCACCGACGACAGAGGCCAACGGGGAACGACTGGAGCGGGTGAGGAGTTATTTCCGTGGAGATTTGTTGGTACTGCGTGAAACCCTCCTGCGGATGGCCAGTCTTGCCCACACCAACCTGAGCATCGCTCTGGAGTCGCTGGTGGAGCGGAGCGCAGTCAAGGCTCAGAAGGCGATTGCGGATGATAAGGAGATCGACCGGTTGGAGGTGGAGGTGGACGAAATGGTGGCTGGTTTCATGGCCACTCAGGCGCCGATGGCTTTGGCCTGCCGATTGATGTTGGCTTCGGCTAAACTTTGCGGTGATCTCGAGCGGATCGGGGATCAGGCAGTGTCCATTGCCCGGCGAAGCCTGATTCTTTTGGAGGAACCTCCGCTCAAGCCCCTCCTCGATATTCCACGAATGGCGGCGCATGTGCTGACGATGATCCGCATGGCGACGGATGCGTTTGTGGAGATCACCCCGGAGAAGTGTGCAGAGATCATCCAGATGGATGTACGGGTGGATGAGATCAACCGGCAACTGGAGAGGGAACTAACCAGCTTTATGGTTGAGAGCCCCAAGACCATCACCCGGGCTCTTAACCTCATGTTGGTGGCGCGGTTTTTCGAGAGGGCGGCAGACCACGCCAAGAATATTGCCGAGCAAGTTTTCTACCTCTACACGGGCAAGGATATCCGTCACGAGGCGGAGTTGGGTCGGGCACCGCGAGTTTAAGTTTAAGTCAGAGTAGAAGTTGTGAGTGATTGTAGGGCGCCCGTTCGTGGGCGCCGTTCGGATGGGTGGTGCAGTGGTTCGGTTTTCCAGCACCCCGCAGGGGCGCATATGTAATTTATACGAACAACCGGCAGCTCGCGCAGCCGGCTAATCTCTTTCACCCCTCCGGGGTTAGTGAGCAGGCCCGGAGGGTTGAGGGAGATTAGTCCCGCGACTGCGGGACCCGCCCCACAATTGTTTTCGGTCTTGAGGTTGGAAGTTTAGGTAGCGGCGGCATCTCCGAGGCCGCCTAGATGGACGAACTAGTTTGGAAAATCAACGCAGGCGTTCTAGGGACAGACCGCCCTACCTTTGGTTTTCAGGCACAAACCTGTCAACGATTCAGCTCAAGGTTGGGTGATGCGGAGGCGGAGGAAGGCGCGGGAATTGGTGCCAGCGTCAAAGCCGTACTCCCGGCGTTGGAACCCTACTGGAACGGACGTTTGGTCGTTGGTGTTGGTTGTGATGTTATTGGAGAACCAGCTCGTTATCAGATCGGTGGAAGCTTCGGGCTGAATGATTAAGTTGGCATCGTTGGTCCGGACGACGGCTGTCATCCGCAGGATGGATCCGGAGAGGGTGGCTTGGGGCAAGAGGGCTTGGTCGTTGCTGTTGGTGCTTCCGCCCAAGGCGTATTCGAGTAGTGCTGGCAATCCATCGCCATCGGAATCACTGGTCCACGCCTCATCCACCGTGATGGTCGCGAGGACCGGTGTCGCCGCGAGATAGTTTTCATTTCCGGTTTGGCTGGCGGTGATGGTGACGCTTCCCACTGAGAGGAAGGAGAGGGTGTTTCCGAAAAGATTGGCCACGGAAGGAGCCGAGCTAGCGACTGAGACGAGGAGACCCGAGGATGCCGAGGGGGTTAAGATGCGGGAATCGTCGACCCGCGCGATGGTTGAGGTGATGAACGTGACCGTTTGCGTGGCCTTGGTTACGGTTACTTCGGCCTCATTTGAGAATCCGTCGATCGAGGCACTGAGCACGAAAGGTCCGCCTACGGAGGTGGCGGTGAAGAGGCCGGCAGAGTCGATCGTGCCCCCCCCATTCGTGGCCCAATTGAATGATGGGGGTTGACTGGCCATGGCGTTACCGAACTGGTCCTGCAAAATCGCTGTGAAGGACTGAGTGGAACCATAACTTACGATGGCGGATTGGGGCGAAAGGAGTATGGCTTCAGCCGTTTGGTTTACGCGGACGTGGAAAGAACTGCTGGTTTCAAGACCCCCGATATCCCGAATAAAGACAGTGAGGAGGTAGTCTCCCAAGGCCTCGAAGTAGGCGACCGAGTCCTTGGCGGTGTTGGTGCCGTTGGGGGTGAAAAAGACCGGCGGAGAACCGATTGGCCCGCTTGCGGACCATGTGTAAGTCAGATCTCCTGCGGAATCGTCGGTGGCTCCCACGGATACGGCGAGGGAGGCAACTGGGACGATTGCGTAAACAGTGCCGAATTCATCGGTCACGCTGTTGGTCAAGTTCGAGTGAGCGGTCGTGGTGATCGCAGGGGGTTGGTTGACGGGGGAGGTGCTTCCAAGGAGAGCGACATCGTCGATATACCAACCTACGCTGGCCGTACCGGTGTTTGTCGCGATCACCCAGCGGATGCGGAGGCTATGGCCGGCATATTTGGATGTAGTGTTGAGGCTGATAATGGTTTCGACAAAACCTCCGCTGTTTCCAGTCCAGGCCATTTTGGTGTTGATGTCACTGGAAGTGGTGCTGATGGTGCCGTTGTAGGCGTTGCTGGTGAATGATTCGTCGGTGTTGGTGGTTTCCATTGCAAACCAGGATCCTCCGTCGATGGAGAGTTCGAGGCGGCCTCCGTCTCTTGTGCTTTGCAGATTGTACGAGTGCCAGAAACGGAGTTGCAGGGAGGTGGCGTCGCTTGGAATCGAGAACGAGGGAGAGGTTAGGTAGGTGGTGGATCTGGAAGTGGGCCCAGAAGCGAAATATGATTTGGTCATCGATTTAAACTGGTTGGTGGTGAGATTCCAGCTGCTCGTGCCAGTGGTAGCGGTGGTTGACCAGGCGGTGACGGCTCCGTCGAAATTTTCATTCCAGATCGAACCCAACACCGTGAAGCCGTTGGTCATGGTGGTGGTCTGGGTGAGGGAATTGCTGGATATCACATTCCACGACCCGACCCCATTGGTGGGGAAGGTTGCTTGGCAACGCAGACTGGTGTCGGTGAATAATTGGACGTTGGTTGCCGAGATATCGGACAGGCCCGTACGGCTGAATCTAATAGCGGTGTTGGTGAGAAAACCTGTGCCCGTCAGATCGAGAGTGACGGTCCCTGGATAAGCATTGGTGGGGGACAAGGAAGAGACCAGCAAGGGGGGCGGGGGAGCCGGTGTGTCGGAGACTCCAGAGACGAGCAGGGAGTAAGCTTGTTGATTGTTACTGAGGGATCCCTGGTAAGTGACCACAGCCTTAAAGGTTCCGGTGCCTGATGGAGAAGCCAGATAGACCTGTTCCACATTATCCACGTTGTTGACGCCGTTGGTGGCGGCGAGGCTCATCGTCGAATTGCTCCAGTTTCCCACGAACGGCATTACGTAGGGCAAGTTGGTGGTGCCGCTGGGGGTAATTAATTTGAGATCGAGGTTATTTACGAGTCGAGCTGTGCGTAAATCGGAAGTAGTGGTGGCGGCTCCTGCGGGATCGGTCCAAGCCAAGGTGACCCGAATGGGGTTGGTGCCGTCCCAGAGAAAATTATGGGTGATCGTGTTGCTGGTGGTGGTGATGAGGCCTTCTTTCATGCGTAGTTTATTGGTGATGGCCTGCTGGTCGCGGATTAGATCCACGGCGGCCTTGGCGTTGATCAATCCCCATCCGTACTGGTAGTCGGGGCCGGGATTCCCGCGGTCGTCGGCAGTGTGTATGAGGAGGCCCTTCAAAGTACTGGAACGCATCGCCATGCCGAACAGGCGGAGGTAATCCTGCGCCACGAGGGCGGCGGTGCCTGCGGCGTTGGGGCTGGCCATGCTGGTGCCGGAGTAGGTGCCGTAGGAGGAGTCGCTGGCATTCAATGAGGAGTAGAGACCTTCGCCATTGGCCACGACATCGGGCTTGATCCGGCCATCATCTGCCGGGCCCCAGCATGAGAAGCTGCTGGTATTGGCTTTACTGACATCCCGGGCTCCACTCGTGACGGCATCAGCTACGGATCCGATCGTGATGACGTTTTTACCAAGAGCGTCATACCCGATCGTTGAAAATCCCCCGAGATAGACGCCGTCTCCCTTGGGGTGGCTGGCACTGTTGTAGGTCGTAACCGTGGAACTTCCGGGAGTGAGAGCGATGGTCTGCCCATCCGAAGGATTATCGGTGCGATCGTTGCCGGCGCTACGGAACATCAGATAGAAAGGCGCGCTGAAGGCAACAGAATCAGAATCACGGGCGGAGGTGTTGTACAATCCAAAATCGGGATCTACGGAATTGGTGAGAGATCCACTGCCGTACCATTCCCAGACGCGGGTCGGAGTGCCGGAGTTCACATAGTTCCATCCGGAGATGTAACCGTAGCTGTGGTTGGAGATGAAAATCTTATTGGTGTCAGTCGCGGTGACTGCCGCCGCTGCGGTCATCTCGGCTATGTCCGAGTTCCAGTCGTAGGCATTTATCTTGGCCGCTGTCGCCATTCCCTTCGCCGTGGAGACCACTCCTGAAGCTATCATTGTGCCGGCGACATGAGTGGCGTGGTCGATGGAACTTGATCCATCTTTGACGGTGACTCTTCCTCCGAATTCCTGATGAGTGGAGCGGGGAGAACCACCGTCCCACTGCCCGATGGTAAAGGTGGAGCCGGTCAGTGAATACGGACTTACCTGCAGAATGTTCGCACCGGTGCTGATGGCCGCATTGATGTTGTGTGTGGTGAAGTAAAGAGGCTTGTCGCCTTCGAAATCAACGATCTCCTGGACGGTTCCATCGGGGCGTTCGACACGGATCGGCAGGCCGCGTTCCTGCGCCATGCGGACGGCTTCCGACTTTCGGTATTGCTCCACCTTTTGTATTTCCGCCACGACACGTTCACGTTCGCCGGGTTTGGAAAGGTCCACGCCTTCCAAGATATCGGCGATGGTTTTTTGGGGGCGGGAGGTTGTGGAAGTGGAAGGTGGCGGACGGTTGGTCGTCGTCAGGTTCGGTGAGGAGGAGTTGACTGGGCTTGAATTTGGGATGGGTGTGGCTGGATTAAATTCTTGTGAGGTGGCTTTGGAGGGTACCGAGGAAATTGGGCTTGATGGGGATGTTGTTTCCGATACGACGCGAGCGGGCACAGTTTTAGAATTCGATTCGTCTGGGGTTTTAGGAGAACCCAAAAAGAACACGCAAAGAGTCACCCCAATAATTAAAAGGAGAGACCCACCCAACAGCTTTAGTGGTGGGAGCCTGTATTTCATTTATCTATCATCTACTTAGACACTTAAGCACAACAATTCGTTCAGGCAAAACAATGGTGTAAAAGACTTATAAGCAGTTATTTGCACAAGCAGGAATTGACGTTTAAATTGGTAAATAATTGTCGGGCAACATAATGATGCTCGAGACGGTTTCTGGGTGAGGGGCCGGAGCGGCATGCGGCGTTTTGGCGGATGGAGAACGATGAAGTGAAAAGAGGTCTTGGAGACCTGATTTTTTCAAGAGATGAGGGCGGCTTTGATTGAGTCAGCGGATCAAGGCACAAGGTCAACTTTAAAGAAGAGCTTGTTGTACGTTTGACCTTGCGGTGGCACGGCTTGGACGGAGGAGGTGGTCGCCTCGGCGGTGATGAGGCCACCCGGGAAATCAGTCCACGTCAACAGATCTTGTGAATAGCGGACTTTGTAAAGCGTTCCCGGGATACTGTTCCAGGTGAGGGTGACGCTCTGGCCGCTGTTCGGATTCAGGGAGGCGATGCCCATGGCAGAGGTTCGATCGTTAGCCTTCGTGCCGGCTAAAAACTCCTGATAGTTGGTCATGCCGTCCGCGTCGTTATCCGCATTCGGTCCATCGGCGCCGGTGGCCACCAGAGGATTCATCCCGTTGGCGATTTCGTAGACATCCGGGATCCCATCATTGTCGTCGTCGGGATCCGTGTCGTTGGTCAGTCCATCGCCGTCCGTATCCAGGGCAGAAGAGTTTATCTCCACCAACTTCAAGTAGTGCGCTTGCCGTCCTTCGTAGGGGAGGCCGACGTAGAGACCCCCGGAAAGGATCTCGGTTCCGGTTTTGGCGGTGCCCCAGACATAGTTGGTGGAGCTGGTGTTCGTGGAAAGAAGGTCGCGCACATTATAACTCTTTCCACTTTCGATGCCGAACCAGTTGGCCCCGGAAGAGTTCGTGGCATTCAAAGTAAACACGGCCGCGTTGCTGGCGTTGGGGTTGTTGTTAACGAAGGCCAAGACCACTTCCTGCTGTCCGGCCGTCAGATTGCCCTGTTGGTACTTTGCCACGGCAAAAAGATTGGAGGAAAATCCACCGTTCGTGGTGCTGAGGAAGTAAACGTTGGGACTCCGTAGCGCAGGGGAGGAGAGACGTGCCCGGTTGATGCGGCCGTAGAGATCCTGCACGGTCCAATCGCGATTCGCCCAGAGGTTGGTCATATCGTTCCAGACCTTGAAGTTGGGGATGACCTTGCCGAAATTGGTCTCGTACTTACCGAAATTCCGGTTCGCATTGATGGTGCCAAAGTTCGTTTCGCTGGCGGCGTAGCCGGTTTTACTATTCTCCAATCCACCTTCCTGTCCGTAGAGAATCATGGGGGTGCCATCGATAGCCGCCACTTCGGCATAGGCGTAGAGCACGCGGTAAGGGTCGTTGTGTGGCAGGACTTCGTCGTGGCTGACCATGGCGTTGAGAATCGTCACACTGTCGTACGCTTGGCGGCGGTCATCGAACTTTGTAAATGTGGCGCTGGTGCTGGGGGTGGCCGGCGTGCCCGCGCCGCCGTTGGCCGGGTAACCGAAGAAGTTATCGCGCCAGTAAAAGATGATGTTCTCGTTGAGGACATCAAAGGTCCGGGCGGAGCGGTAGCCGACGCCGTGCCGCTTGCTGCCGCCCACCTCGCGGAAGCCGTCGAGGGATTCGGCCATGAAGACGAAGTCCCACTTCACGCTCCTGGTTTTGTTGATGCAGTACTCCCAAAACAGAGATGGGAGGCCTTGAGCGAAATCACAGCGCAGACCGTCGATGCCTTTGTATGACTCGGATTTCGGGGTGCCCTTGGGATGACCGGTCTTTTCGAGCCAGTAGGTGGGGTAGTAGGCAAAGTATTGCCAAAGTTGGCGTGTGTTTGGCGTGTGCCCCGCGAACTCATCGCGCTCGAGGAGGAATTCGTTGCGGTTAGCGTTGTCGGCATATGTTTTGGCCGTCCCATCATAAGTTCCCTTCGCTTTGACCAAGGCGTCGTAGGAACCAAAGAAGAACTCCCGAGTATCGGTCCAGTTTCCAAAATCGTTGCGGTCAGGAGCGATGGCGATTTCGCTGATGCTTCCGGCCGGCTGACCAGGGAACCCCTCCTTCGCGTACCACTGATAATTCGCATCGCGAATCTTGGCATCTGCCGAGTAGGGGAGGCCAAGATCCACTGCGCCTTGACCCATGATGCAATCGGGGGCGCTATGGTTGAAGGTGCCGTCCATCATCACGCCGACCCCCCAGGAATCGAGGCGCGAGACGAAGGTCTGAAATTCCGTGAGAGCACTGGCAGCGGTTTCTGCCCGGCCCAAGACAGGATTGATGGACCAGTAGTCGCGCACCGCGTAGGGACTGCCGGGATCAAACGGTGCGCTCGTCTCAGGATTCGTGTCACGGCCTTCCACACCGGTGGGGTGGATTGGCTGGAGCCAGAGCATGTTCACGCCGAGAGCGGAAAAATGACCTCTGTTGACTGCGTCCGGACGGCCATCGTACCCACCAGACTCACCGGGCAGGGCGGGGTCGTTGACGAGATCCAGCAGGGTGCTACGCCCCGCCTTGGTCGTGTCCTTGGCCTCGACGATGAGGGGGTTGACCTCGTACATGGTGAGATTGAGGGCCTTCTTGGGTGATACGACGATCGCGCAGTCGCGGCGCAGGGCGTGATCGGTGTAATAGAGGTACTCTCCGTTGTTAACGGAGGAGATCTTGTAGCGGACTTGGAGGCGGTAAGCGCCGCAACGGTTAACCTTGAGGGTTTTGGAGTAGTACCCACTGCCGTCCGGACCCGTCATGGTGTAGGCACGGAAATATGTGTCGGAGCTGGTGGTCGTGACCGAGGCGGGAGATTCTTCCAGAACTGCGAAATCCCGGCGATTGAGATTCGTGTAAACCTCCGGGCTGAAAAGCAGGGTGCCAGTGGCCAAGTTGGGCTTAAATTTGACGGTGATTTCGCCTTCGTCCTTGGCGAGTTCGTCGAGGTAGAAGCGCCGCAGGCCGTAGTTTCCGTCGGTTTCGTTGCCGTTGACGATGGTGCTCATGTACGGCACACCGACGTCGAACACTCCGTCGAGATTCTCGTCGCGAATCGAGTCAGGATTAAGGGCCTGAAATTCGGTGATCTGAATGTTGTTATCGGCATCCCATGCGGCGGGAGCTTGGGAAGAGAGGCTTGATCCGTCGGCACGAGCGTAGGCGCCGACCGCGATGTAGATCTTCGATGGGACGGAGCCGAAGACTTGCACCAGATCCAGTTCGCCTTCCAAGGCGGCTCCGCCAGCCCCGAGATAACTGCGTCCGCTTGCACCAAAGTTGTTGGGGTAGGCGGTTGTTGGGTTAGCGGCCAGCCAAGGTTTGGTGGTGGAATCAAAATAGATTTGACCCGCTTTACCCCAGGGATGGTTCCGCGGGTTGCCGAACTGGTCGGTGATGAAAATGAAATGGTCGTTACCGCCGCCCATGGTTGACCAGGTGGCGGTGTAGAGTTTGGTACCCCGAACAGCGGCGTAGATGACCATGCCGTTGTCCACCACCTTGAATCCGGCACTATCAAAGACGCCGTCCATGGTGAAGCCAACGACCGTACTCGCGGTCCAGGACGAAGCACTGGTGGTGTCTGTGACCGATCCAGTGGCATTGCTGAAAGAGTAGGAGACGGAGGTGGCGCCGGTGGGGATCGTGTAGGTCGTTGAAAAATCCCCAGCAGTTCCAGCCGTCATCGTGATGGTTTGGGCCGATCCAGCTCCGGTCGGTGTGACTGTGATGCGAACAGAGCTTTGTCCGGTGAGGGGGCCCTCGTTCGGGCGATAGGTGAAGTTCATCACACGTTGACCGCCGCTCGTACCTAGGGTGGCTGTGGCCACCGAGACCGCGGCGCTGGGAGGAGTGCTCGAGGCGCTGTAGATGTTGTAGGAGTAGGGATTCCCAGTGAGCCGGTAAGATCGGATGACCTCTTGGAGGTTGGAGACGCCGTCTCCGTCCGAGTCCACATCACCGTCCCAAGAGTTGACATAATCGGTATCGGCGTTCATCGGGTTCATTCGCGTCCAAGTTTCCCCATAATTGGGAATCAGATCCTGACTATTATCTCCAGGCCAATTCTGATCCGGTCCTGGATTGGTGCCGTTAAGGAAGGCGCTGAGTTCGATATCGTCAGGAATTCCGTCGCCATCGGAATCCTGCATCATCTGGTTATAGAGATTGAAGTAAACTTTTCGTGCCACACGATTTTCCGTGCCGCTTTTCGTCACCACTGCCTCGAAGAAATGGGGGCCGTTGACGAAGGCTCCGGTGAAGAGTTTCTGAACGCCGCCCTGGACGTAGCGGCCGGTGAAGGTGGACTCGAACTTGCCGCTTCCAGCAGGGTTTTCCGTCAGGGTCTGCTGTTCGTAGCCGTCCCAGTACAACTTGATGTCTGCCGCCGTGATCCCTTGGCCGGCGGGAACGGTAACTATGGTTGTAAAGAATGGTTCCGTGATGGTTGCACCTGCGGAATGATTGATCGAAATCGCCTGACCCGCGGTGTCCACGGTGAAGGCCCGGGTCAGCGTGGAGGTGTTAATGAGGGCCCGGGTTGCACCATAATCGAACTCGGTCGCGTTGAGGACGAGGGAGTGTGAACCGGACGTGAGACCGTCGAGGCTGATCCGCCATTTGCTTTTGATAACCATGTCGGCCTGCTGGGCGGCGCCCCCGTCGATCGTGTAGGTCAGATTGTAAAGAGTGTGGTCGGGATTATTGATGGTGACGACGCGGGCGCCTTCGAGGGTATCGCCGGCAGTGAGATTTAGGAATTCGAGGTCGGGACCGTGGCGGTCCACATAAACGGTTTCGCTGAAGGTTTGGAAGAGGGCCGGCTTGCCGCTCCGGCCGTTGAAAACCCGGGCTTGGATGTTATGGAGCCCCTCTGGGATATTCGCGATATTCGCGGTCACGCGGTAATGACCATCGGCAATCTTGGTGGTGGCTTCAAAACCTCCGGTGACGATGTCCTTGCCGTTGAAATCGATCGAGCCGTTTCCGTTGATGTCAGCTCCTTTGCCCCATTTGAGCAGGACGTTGTCCACGGTTTCGCCGTTTTGCTGCGGATTGGTGTTGGAATAGTAAATATCAATTATCGCCGTGTCGCCGGTGAGGCGGACCAGAGTGCGCGACTTGGAACTCGCATCGCGTCCACCGGGGATCACCCAAGGCATCGTGGTGACGCCGGTGCCGCTGAACTGGAGCGGATCCACGCCGGTAGGGGCTTCGGCATTGAAGGGGGCGTAGCAGACCCAACCCTGACCCCCGCTTCCGGGAACGCGGATGCTGACCGTGCCATCGGAGGCCACCGTGACCGTATCCGGATTCTTTCCGCTGTAGTCCTTGAGTTTTGTTCCGGCAGTAAAAGAAGTTTGGATTCCGCCGCGCGTCTGATCACTACCGGAGTCGTTAAGGGCGATGAGAATCAGGCCTTCGCCCGAATTCGGCGCGCCACTGCTGTTCAGGTCGTCGTAGCGCTCGTATGCGAAAAAGTCTCCCTCACTCCATCGGGTGTACTCCTTGGCGCGACAGAACTGATTGTGGATGTAGATCAGGTTTGGGATGGAGCCCATGGCGTAATCCCCGAGGGCACCGTCGTAACCCTTGTTCAGCCAGGTATTTTTCCCGGGTTGCCGTCCGATTTCGGAATCTTTGAGATTGTTGCCGGTGAAATAGACCACGGGCACGCCGATGTGAGTGAGGATGTAGGCGTAAGAAAGTTCAAGTTTGCTGAGCGGGGCTTCGTCGTGACTCTGGACAAAGTTGACAGCTTCTCCGGCATCGAAGCTCACCCCCATAGAGGCCAAGGCGGCCAGGTTTCCTCCGCTGAAGGCAGAGGCCATCATCCCGCTTTTCAGGGGAAAATTCAGGTACCGGGTTTGGATGCCCCAGTTGCGGTCTGCGGGGTTACGCC
>CAIVGD010000264.1 GCA_903905395.1 uncultured Verrucomicrobiota bacterium | reverse complement strand
TGGCCTACGCCCACATCGCCCACAACTGCATCGTGGGGAACGACTGTATTTTCTCCAACAATGGTACGCTGGCGGGACATGTGACCGTGGGAGATTTTGCGGTGATCGGCGGTTTGTCGGCGGTGCATCAATTCTGCCGGGTCGGTCTGCACGCGATGATCGGTGGATGCACGAAAGTCGTGCAGGACGTATTGCCTTACATGATTGCGGATGGAAATCCGGCGATCGTTCGGGCGGTGAATTTGACCGGATTGCAAAGGAAAGGATTTTCGGAGGAATCGATCCGCGGGCTGAAAGATGCCCTCAAGGTTTTGCTTAATCCGAAGTACAACCTTTCCCAAGCGCGGGAATATTTACAGGAAAAGGGTCCAAAGACGGAGGAGGTGGGGGAGTTGATCGAGTTTCTGAAAACGTCGGAGCGGGGCGTGGTGTTGAGGTAGACGCCTACGACAGGCTCAAGTTTTTGAGTGGAAGTGGGGTAGGATCTTTTTTCGATTGAGGGGGGGCAGATTTTTACGGGCGAAGACGGTGACCTACGACCCCAAGGGTGGGGATGGTAAGCGGGTGGCTAGGCGAGTTTGAGTCCGTGGGCAAGAAAGGGGGTGAAATCTTTTCGGTTGGCGGTGGCGAGGTGGGCTCCGTGAAGGAGAGCGGTTCCGGCGATCATGCAATCGACTCGCAGTTTTCGGGGTCTTCCGGCCAGATGAAAGAGGCGGGCAGCTTCCGCACTTTCGTTTTCGCCGAAGGGAATGATCTGGTGGAGAAGAGATCGAACCACTTCGGTTTGGGCAGAGGATACGGGTCCGCCAAGAAACTCGTACCAACAGATCCCAGGGGTGGTGAGGAGTTGGCCTTGTTGGATCCAGGCGAGGATTTCTCCAATTTCGTGACTCCCGAAGACGAGGGATCGGATGAGGTAGTTCGTATCGAGGCAGATCACGAGTTGCGCCAAGCTTCACGATCCCGGGTGACCTCCGAGAGATACGAATTGGCGGCCTCGGGCGTGAGACCGAGGCCATGGGCATGAAGTTCCTCGAGGATTTGGGCGGGATTTTTAGATTGGAGGGATGGTGATTTTGCCGCTTGCTCCACGGCGCGGCGAACGACCTCCGCTTTGGAAATGTGCCAAACCGAAGAGAGGGTTTTCAGTCGACGAGATGTTTCTTTGTCTAAAGCGAAAGTTGTCCGATAAGTCATAACTGCCATACCATCTACCATACCATCAGAATAATATTAGGCAAGAAGAGTCGACCTACGACCCCAAGGCTGGAATTTGGGTGATCAGGCCCGAGTGGTGCGCACGGCCAAAGAATTCTTTTAGGCCGGCACGACCGCGTTGGCCAAAATCCAGAGTCAGTTCGTTCACGTACATCCCGATAAACTGGTCGGTGCGCTTTTCATCCATCCCACGGCTGAGGGGAAGAGCGTGACGGACACCGGCTTGGCGATGGTCAAGAGCGTACCGAACACTTTCCCGCAAGGTTTGGGTGGTGTCCGCGATGACCTGCTCCCCTAACTCCCGGCGGATCACATTTCCTCCAAGAGGAAGCGGAAGTCCTCCCGTGTCTCGGGCCCACCAAGCGCCCAGATCTTCACATAAGATAAATCCTTCATCCTGATAAGTGAGTTGGCCTTCATGGATAATCAAGCCCGCGTCCACCCGTCCCGAGAGGATCTCGTCCTGGATTTTATCGAAGGGGATATTGATGGCTGTGAAGGATCCATGGGGAAGACCCAAATAAAGTTGTAAAGTGAGGTAGGCGCTGGTGAGGAACCCGGGAATGGCGATACGCATTTTTTTCATCGATTCACG
>CAIVGD010000263.1 GCA_903905395.1 uncultured Verrucomicrobiota bacterium | reverse complement strand
TGAATTTTTCCTTTTGTTTCACCCCGAATCTCTGCTCTTCATCAATCACCACCAAACCCAAATCGTGAAACTCGACATCCGATGAAAGTAGTCGATGCGTACCCACAACCACGTCGATCGATCCATCCGCCACCCCACGGATCACTTTTCTCTGCTCGGTAGCCGTCCTAAATCTGCTCAGTTCGTCCACCACGATTGGCCAGTCGGCAAACCTCTCCCGCAATGTCCGCGCATGTTGTTGGGCCAGCACCGTGGTCGGAGCTAAAAACACGACCTGTTTCCCAGCTATCACCGACTTGAAGGCCGCCCGGATTGCTATCTCGGTCTTCCCGTATCCGACATCCCCGCAGATAAGCCGATCCATCGGCCTCGATCTTTCCATGTCCGTCTTAGTTTCCGTGATCGCCCGTACCTGATCCACTGTGGGCACATAAATAAACTCGGATTCAAACTTGCCCTGCCATTCGTGATCAGGCGGAAAAGCCTTTCCGGGCATGGCTTCACGCTCTGCCGCCGTCCGCAAAAGGGTGGCCGCAAAATCCTCCACCGCCCTCTCCGCTTTCGCCCTCGCCCTTTCCCAGCGACCCCCACCCAGGGTGTCGAGCCTCGGTCGTTTTTTTCCCACTCCCACATACCGGGAAACCAGATATGACTCCTCCACCGGCACATACAGGCGCGCTCCATCCGCGTACTTGAGCATGAGACATTGCCCCTTCCCCCCGGGCTTATCTCCCAACCCTTCATAAATCCCCACTCCGTGCTGAAGGTGCACCGCATAATCACCCAACTTGATTTCCCCGGGATCGAAGACGGGACGACGCCCACGTTCGGCCGCCAACGCGGACGCTCGTCTGTATCCCCGCCGTGTCTCCGTCCGCCCCAAGAGTTCCGCTCCCGTGACGATCACCCACTTCCCCTCCGGCCAGGCGAATCCCCTTCCCAGCCCCGAAATCACAAACTCCAGCCTTCCTATGTCCTCCGGAGAAAGATCGCACTCCCCCATCCACTCTTCGAGGCGACTGGCCTCCCCCTCATTGATTCCAGAGATCACAACCCGCCAACCCCGGGCCAGCCAGGAACGAATCTCCGCCCCCACCCTTCTTCGTCTCGCCTCGGCGAGCCCGGCTTCACGGATCGGTTCGTCACTGAAACCATGCCCCGTAAATACTCCCGCACGCACCTCTCCATCCGCCTCGTGCAGGCAGGACAACCTCCCCCAGCCTTCACCCAAATAATCCAACAACCCTGCGTGCCGTGGAGTTTCCCGAGCCTGCCCTCGAAAGATCCACGTTTCTGCAATTCCCCCGATCCCCGTCTGTTCATGGATATCAATTTCCCGGATCGATTCCACGCGATCCCCTCCCCATTCGATACGCACCGGACCTTCCGCCTGATTCGAAAAAAGATCCACTATCCCTCCCCGCCTTGCCACCTCCCCTCGTTCAGACACGGTCCCCACTTTCTTGTACCCCGCCTTCACCAAGTCCTCGACCAGTTGGAGTGGATCCAATGTGTCCCCTTCCCTCACTGCAAACATCCCAGCGTGAATTTCCTGCGGACTAGGATGTTTTTCCTCAAGAACCGCCTCGGTGACTACGACCAACCTGGGTTTCGGTTCCGCAGTCAATCGCGCCAGCGCGCCCAGCCACTCCGCCTCCAGATCCGAGTCTGGCAAAACCCCCTCATTTCCCCGATGCGCCTCAGGAACCACCAAGGGTTCCCCACCCCAAGCCTCGATCTCCAAAGCCATATCCTCCTGCTCCCGCACACTTTTAGTCACCACCAACCACCCTTGGTATTTTTGATCTTGGGCGAGCACCACGGCTCCGAGCGCTTGGGCGGCCCCTGGCCATTCGCCCACGGAACACACCCCTCCCGTCACCCGCCCAGAAATCAGCCGGTCCAATCCCAGCGTTCCGAGGAGTGTCTTCAGATCCCTCTGCGATTCATCCTTGCCCGACAAAATCGTTCCAACCTATCCACCGTCCTTTGGCGCAAAATGGAACGGCCGATCCTAGTGCGTTCAGTCCATCCGTGAAAACGTTGAGGTCAAAACCTTCCCGCACCCACTACCTAAATCTAAATTCCGACGGCTTGAGCAGCAGCGACTTTCTCTTCCTCGAGCTCCGCCAGAGTGGCCGCCAGCTTCTTCTGGCCGAACTCGTCCAGCTTAAGCCCTTGCACGATTTCCCACCTGCCCTTGCCCAAGGCTTTGATCGGGAAAGAACACATCAACCCTTTCGGCACGCCGTAGCTTCCGTCTGAACAGACCGCCACGCTGGTCCAATCCCCGGCCGCCGTCCCCTGATGTAATGTTCTCACGGTGTCGATCGCGGCCTGAGCCGCACTCGCCGCACTCGAAAGTCCGCGCGCCTTCAGCACTTCCGCCCCCCTCTGCTGAACCGACTTGAGAAAATCTCCCTCAAGCCAATTTCGATCCGTAATCACCTGCGTCGCCGGCTTTCCATCAATCCGGGCATTTGTGAAATCGGGATACATCGTCGTCGAATGATTTCCCCAAATCGCCAAACGGTCCACCTGCCGCACGGAAACCCCCGCTTTCTCCGCCAACCGCGCTTTTGCCCGGTTCTCATCCAACCGGGTCATGGCAAACCAACGATCGGAGGAAAGTCCTTTGCCTGCCTGCATTGCAATCCACGCATTCGTGTTGCAAGGATTTCCCACGACGAGGACTCGGGCATCCCCAGCTGCCACTTCCGCCAAAATCTTCCCTTGCTGGACAAAAATCTTCCCGTTCAATCCCAAAAGTTCGGATCTCTCCATCCCCGGTTTCCTCGGGATACTGCCAACGCAGAGGGTCCAATCCGCCCCCTCAAAAGCTTTCCTCGGCTCGCTGGTTGGCACTATCTCCTCGACCAATGGAAAGGCGCCATCGCGGAGTTCCATAACCACTCCTTGCAGGGCGTTTTCCGCCTGTGGAACTTCCAGCAGTTGCAGTCGTACTTTTTGTTCTGGTCCGAAAAGCCCACCAGCAGCGATCCTAAAAACCAATGCGTACCCTATCTGACCAGCCGCGCCGGTCACCGCCACTCTGATCGTATCACTCATAGTTTACTTTTTGCCTCCAATGGGCGATTGGGACCTTTGGCCTCGCCCGGGCCGGGTGTA
>CAIVGD010000262.1 GCA_903905395.1 uncultured Verrucomicrobiota bacterium | reverse complement strand
TCTGGCGCGTGCTGGTGACGCAGATGCTGGGTTATGGCCGGCGCTCGCACAGCTACACGTATTACACGCCTGATCTGCTGGAGCCCGAAGGCGCACTGGAGACCAACACGGTGCTGGCTGCCGGCGGCATCCCGTGCATCCAGGGCAATGCCCCGTTCATTCCCAACATCCTGGCGCGAACCAAGGCGGCGGAACCGTACCTGGTCCAAAGCGTCCAAGTGCCGGCGGTCGGCCTGGTCTGCTCCGACCTGAGCCGTGACGCGTTCTACAAGGCCGATGACAAGACGTTTTTCGCCGAGGTCCATGGCCCGTTCCGCGAGCTGATGGAAACACAAGTGCCCATGAACCTGTTGGGCGATCATCAACTCGCCGCCGGCGAACAAATCGGTCTGAGCAAGTACAATCTGTTGATCCTGCCCAACGTCAGCACGCTCCCGGCGGAGGCGTGGCGGAACGTGCGGCAGTATGTGGAACACGGCGGCACGATCATCGCCACATACAAGTCGGGCCTCTACGACGGCATCGTGCCAAATGCCGACGGCAGGTTGCTGTGGGATGATGCGGGCCTGACTTACCTGGGCGACATCGTCACCGACAAGCCCCTGTGGGTTGAGCAAAACGGCGTTCCGCAGGATGTCATTCCGGCCGTGCCCAACCAGTTCCTGCGCATGGACGACCGCCAGCGCAAGGCATGGGGCATGGATTTCAGCGTGTTCCGTGACGGCGCCGGATGGGCGCCTTACGAGATTCCCGGTTATCTCGATGGCAACCTGCACGTGCCGACGGATGCCGTTTGCGTCAAAGCCTCGTGCGAGTGGAAGACGCTCCTGGAATTGGGCCATCGCGTACACCCAAAAGACGAGCTTGCCGGCACGCCGGGCTTGCTCAAGCGGACGCTGGGCAAAGGGACGATCTACTACTTGGCCTTCGACATTGGCAAGCTCTTCGCCATGGCCGATATCGCCCTGTGGCGGCGGTTCTTTGCCAAGCTGATCGGCCAAGCTGTCGGCAAAGTGCTGCCGATCCGTGCGACCGCCCCCGAGTGCGTGTTCCTGTCGCTCTGGCGGCAGGATAAGGAAGGGCGATACGTCATTCATCTGGTCAACGATTTATCTACGGTGGGCAGGCCTGGCAGTCGCCAGAAGATGCGCCCGGACGTCGTGCCCGTCAGCGCGACGCTGACCGTCCGCCTGCCGGGCGTGACCGCCATCGCGCAGGTCGTCGGCGAGGCCAAGGTCCGTACGCGCCCCGTGAAGGACGGCATCCGCGTCACGCTGCGAAACATGACCGAACGGGCGATCCTGGTGGCAAAGTGACGCATAACGACTACCACAAATGACAGCACAAATAATCTGGCGCGGTCTTCGGCCGTAGCCAAATATCCAATGTCTAAGGTCTCTGACGGGAAGAATCATCTTATGGATAAGTCGGCTCCATCCTCTGCAGCAACCAATTACGATGAGATGTACAGAGGGCAGTTCCATTTCAGTATGCAGTCGGGATGGATGAACGATATAAACGGTTTGTGGTACAGCGGCGGCCTCTATTACATGGCGTATCAGACGACGCCGGATTCTCCGACATTCAACATGGATCAATGTTCCATGGGTTTGGCGACCAGCACGGACCTCCTGCATTGGGAGGAGCAGGGGATAATACTTCGCCCCTCCGCACTGGGGACGCCAGGTTCCGGCTCCACCGTTGTGGACCTGAAGAATTGCTCAGGTTTTCAGAATTCCGGGAATCCTGTCTTTGTCACATTGTACAGTGGGCACACTTCTGGCGTGTGCATCGCCTATAGCAATGACCTCGGTAAAAGCTGGCAATACTATCCGGGTAATCCGGTAATCTCTTCCCCCACATTCGATCCCCGGGATCCGCATGTCTTCTGGCATGAACCAACGAGTAAATGGGTGATGTCAATTTACGGACCGGATTGCGGAAACACAACCTTCTACATTTCCACTAATCTGAAGAAATGGGATTTTGCAAGCAAGTTGTCCGGCTTCGGTTTCGAATGTCCTGACATCTATGAACTGCCCGTCGACGGTGACGAGCGGAACACGCGGTGGGTTTTGATGCAGGCGGATGGGCGGTATCTTGTTGGCAAGTTCAACGGGGTCGAATTTATTCCTGAACAAGCGAAACCCTGTGAATCAGTCTTTGGTTCGCATTTCTATGCGGCGCAGTCTTTCTACCGGGGCACGTTTTCCGACCGGCGCGTTGTCCAAGTCGCCTGGATGGGCAATTGGGGAGGGTCACTCAATACTTCACCATGGAACCAGAGCGCAACGTTTCCGGTGGAACTCGCCCTCCGAACCTTTCCAGAGGGAATACGGCTTACACGGAAACCGATAGCGGAAATCTTTCGGATCTATGCGTCCG
>CAIVGD010000261.1 GCA_903905395.1 uncultured Verrucomicrobiota bacterium | reverse complement strand
CCCGCGGCGTGGTATTCCCGGAAACCCTTCCAATAGGCGGTGATGTTCCCGGCATTGCCCACAGGAATAAAATGATAGTCCGGCGCCCGGCCGAGGACGTCACAAATCTCGAATGCCGCGGTTTTCTGGCCTTCAATCCGGACAGGGTTGATGGAGTTGACCACTTCGAAATTCTCCATTTTGCCAAGCTCGCGGACCAGATTCAGTGCCTCGTCGAAGTTGCCAGTGATGGGGACGATCTTGGCGCCGTAAATGAGGGCTTGGGCGAGTTTTCCCATGGCGATGTTTCCATGGGGCAGAATCACGACGGACTTCATTCCCGCCCGGGCGGCATAGGCGGCGGCGGAGGCGGAGGTGTTTCCGGTGCTCGCACAAATCACTAACTGAACGCCTTTGGCGAGCGCGTGGGTGATCGCCATGGTCATGCCGCGATCTTTGAAAGAAGCGGTGGGGTTCAAGCCTTCGTACTTCAGGCGTAGGTCGATGTCTCCCTTGAGGGTGGCGGCCAAGCGGGTTCCCGGCACAAGAGGAGTGTTCCCTTCCAAAAGAGTGATGGCTTTCGCCCCAGCTGGAAGCGGGAGGCGGTCCCGATACGCCTGAATAATTCCGCCCCAACTCATGAGAGATCTTCGACCCGTAAGATTCGGGCTGGGGCGCGGCAGTTGGGAAGTTTGGTAATGAGAGCGACGGCTTTGTGGAGTGAGGATTCGGCGGCAGCTTCGAGGAGGAAGACGAGAGGGACAGAGCCGGCCCCATGTCCTTCGGGTTGGAGAACAGAGGAGATGCCGATCTTTTCCGCACCAAAGATGCCAGCGACGAGGGCGAGAACTCCCGGGCGATCTTCGACTTCGAGGCGGACATAAAATCGTCCGACCGATTCCCCTTTCCCGATGAGACGAATTTTTCCGTCTGCCTTCGGAAGGAGCGGTCCTGGGGATTTGTCGTGGAGGTTTTTGGCGGCTTCGGCGAGATCGGCGAGGAGGGCGCTGGAGGTGGCGTCGGGTCCGGCGCCGCGACCTGTCAGTTGAACTGGGCCGGCGAGGTTGCCAATGAGGCCGATGGCGTTGAAGGCTCCATGAACCGAGGCCATGGGATGGCGGGAGGGAAGCAGAGTGGGGGCGACCCGGACTTCGACGCGATCGGAACCGACCGGGCGGATCACGGCGAGGAGTTTGATCACATAGCCCAGTTGACGGGCAAAGGAGACTTCTTGGGCGGAAACGTGGCGGATCCCCTCCACCGGGATATCGGTGAAGACAGGTAAAAATCCATAGGCGAGTAGACAAAGAATGGCGGCTTTGTGGGCGGCATCGATACCGTCCACATCAAGGCGGTCGTCCGTCTCGGCGTATCCGAGATCCTTGGCTTGTTGCAGGGCGGTCTGAAAATCAGAGCCAGCCTCGGCCATTCGCGAGAGGATGTAGTTGGAAGTTCCATTGATGATGCCGTGCAATCCGAGGAGCTGGTTGGCGACGAGCCCTTCGCGCAGAACTTTGATTACGGGGATGCCGCCCGCGACGCTCGCTTCAAAATAAATCGGATTTCCAGATTGCTGGGCGAGGGAGAGGAGTTCACGACCGCGCTCCGCGAGGAGGGCTTTGTTTGCGGTGACGAGGGGCTTACCGGCCTTGAGGGAAGCTTCGGAAATCCGGAAGGCTTCGTCCGTTCCGCCTACGAGTTCGACGACAATCTGCACTGCGGGATCGGCGATGACTTTTTTCCAGTCCGCGACAACGGGGACGGGCAGAGTCTCCCGCGCCTTGGAGGGATCCTTCACGGCCACCGCGCGGATCTCGAGATTCACCCCGAGCCGTTCGCCGATGAGCGGGTTTGCTTTGGGCAGGTTGCGGATCAAACCTGATCCGACCGTCCCACAGCCCACCAGGCCAATGCCAATCTTGTTCATCTTCTGATTCAACCCAAGGTTGGCCTCCGTCTCAAGCACGGGAAAATGCGGAGAGCACTTTTCGGAACCTGGGAAAATGAGTTGGATTGGTTCTTGGGCTCGGGGAGGATGGGAGGATGTCGTCCATTAAGGCCCCTTTATTTCTTGCTGATCTGCTCCATGCCCGTTCTCCATCGGGTTACGAAGCGGAGGCGCAGGCTGTTTTCGACCACCATGTACGCCCCCATGTGGACGAGTACGAGAAGGATCCATTGGGCAACCGGATCGCCACTCTGAATCCCAAAGGTGATCCCACGGTGATGCTGGCGGGTCATATGGATGAGATCGGTTTGATGGTCACTTATGTTAACAAGGAAGGCTTCCTATATTTTGACACGATCGGAGGGCACGATCTTTCCGTTATTTCCGGTCGTCGGGTGATCCTGCAGACGGCGCAGGGCCCCGTCGGCGGGGTGACGGGGAAACGCGCCATTCATTTAATGAATGAAGAGGATCGGAAGAAGGTTCCAAAGAAGCACGAGATGTGGATCGATATCGGGGCGAAGAGCAAGGCGGAGGCACTGAAACGGGTGGCGATCGGCGATGTGGCGACCTACGACCACGAGTTGCAAATGTTGGGCGGAACCTTGGCGACTGCCCGGGCTTTTGACAACAAGGTGGGGGCTTATGTGGTGGGGGAGACTGTGGTTCGTTTGGCGAAGGGGAAAATGAAATTGGCGGCGCGGGTGGTAAGTGTGGCTACGGCGCAGGAGGAGATTGGGGTGCGCGGTGCGACCACGTCTGCATACGCCGTGCATCCGCAGTGGGCGGTGGCGGTGGATGTGGGGCACGCCACGGATCATCCGGATTGTGATAATCGGAAGTATGGTGAAACCAAACTTGGCGGAGGGCCGATTCTTTGCCGCGGGGCCAATATCAACCCGGAGGTTTTCGCCCGTTTACAGCAGGCGGCTAAAAAACTAAAAATTCCCCATCAGATCGAGGCCGATCCGAGGCCTACGGGAACGGACGCGCGAGCGATCCAGATGGTGCGGGGAGGGGTGGCCACGGGATTGGTCAGTATCCCGTTGCGATATATGCATACGCCAAGCGAAGTGGTGGATTTAATGGATGTGGAGCGGTGTGTGCAGTTGTTGGTGGAATTTGTGCGCGGTTTAAGATCCGGCGACCGCGGTATTTGGTAGAAGCCCAGCCTCTGTTTTTTTTTACTCAAGGAGGCCGGGCCTAGGCCCGGCCT